>JAOUEK010000092.1 GCA_029858755.1 Thermoleophilia bacterium | reverse complement strand
GCAGCTCCGCGCGATCGTGGCCACCAGCAGCCTCGAGCTCGGCATCGACATGGGCGCCGTCGACCTCGTCGTGCAGGTGGAGTCGCCCGGGTCGGTCGCCAGCGGCCTGCAGCGCATCGGGCGCGCCGGGCACCAGGTCGGTGAACCGAGCCGCGGGAAGATCTTTCCGAAGTTCCGGGGCGACCTGCTCGAGACGAGCGTCGTGGCCGAGCGCATGCTCGCGGGCGCGATCGAGGAGACCCGTGTCCCGCGCGACCCGCTCGACGTGCTGGCGCAGCAGCTCGTCGCGATGTGCGCGGTCGACGAGTGGCCGGTCGAGGACCTCTACGCGACGGTCCGTCGTGCCGCGAACTTCTCCACGCTGTCCCGCGAGGTCTTCGTGGCGGTGCTCGATCTGCTCGCCGGACGCTACCCGAGCGACGGGTTCGCCGAGCTACGCCCGCGGCTCGTGTGGGACCGCCAGGCCGACGTGGTGCGCGCCCGCGACGGAGCCGGGCGGCTCGCGATCACGAGCGGCGGCACGATCCCCGACCGCGGCCTGTTCGGCGTGTTCCTGGCCGACGGCACCCGCGTCGGCGAGCTCGACGAAGAGATGGTGTACGAGTCGCGCCGGGGCGAGGTGTTCCTGCTCGGTGCCTCGAGCTGGCGCATCGACGACATCAGCCGCGACCGCGTGGTGGTCTCCCCCGCCCCGGGCGAGCCGGGCAAGATGCCCTTCTGGCACGGCGACAAGCCGGGGCGTCCGATCGAGCTCGGGCGCGCGATCGGGGCGTTCACCCGTGAGCTGCGCGGCTCCCGGCGCGAGGATGCGCTCACCCGCCTGCGCGACGAGGTCGGACTCGACGGGTGGGCGGCCGACAACCTCGTGAGCTACCTCGCCGAGCAGGTCGAGGCCACCGCCTCGGTGCCCGACGATCGCACGATCGTGGTGGAGCGGTTCCGCGACGAGATCGGCGACTGGCGCATCTGCGTGCTCTCCCCGTTCGGGAACCCCGTGCACGCGCCATGGGGGCTCGCGATCGAAGCCCGCCTCGAGGAACGGTTCGGCCCCGGCGCTCAGGTGCTGTGGGGAGACGACGGCATCGTGATCCGGTTGCCCGAGGCCGTCGATCGCATCCCGGTCGACGATCTGCTGTTCGAACCCGAACAGATCGAGCGGACGGTGGTCGAGGCGCTGCCGGGTACCGCGATGTTCGCGAGCGTGTTCCGGGAAGCGAGCGCGCGCGCCCTGCTGCTGCCGCGTCAGCGTCCCGGGAAACGAACCCCCTTGTGGCAGCAGCGTCAGCGCAGCGCGGACCTGCTCGTGGAAGCCGCGAAGCATCCCACCTTCCCGATGCTGCTCGAGGCGACGCGCGAGTGCATGCGCGACATCTTCGACGTACCGGCCCTGCAGGAGGTCATGCGTGATCTGCGATCTCGGCGCACGAAGCTCGTCGCCGTCGACACCGAACACGCCTCGCCGTTCGCGCAGTCGCTGCTCTTCCGATGGATCGCGGTCTTCATGTACGAGGGCGACGCGCCGCTGGCCGAGCGGCGGGCCGCGGCACTGGCGCTCGACCGCGACCTGCTTCGCGAGCTACTCGGCTCCGAGGAGCTGCGCGAGCTGCTCGATCCGCGTGCGATCGACGAGGTCGAGCTCGAGCTGCAGCGACTCGCCGAGGGGCGGCGCGCCCGAGGGGGCGACGGCGCGCACGATTTGCTGCGAGCGCTGGGGCCGCTGCGCGACGACGAGGTGGCTGCCCGTGCCGACGGCGACGCGAGCACCTGGGTGCGCGGGCTGCTCGACGACGGCCGAGCGATCCGCGTGCGGATCGCCGGAGAGGATCGCGTGGCCGCTGTTGAAGACGCCGCCCGGATCCGTGACGCGCTCGGCGTCTCGCTGCCCCGAGGGCTTCCCGGCGCGTTCACCGGGCCGGCCGACAGGCCGCTGCACGACCTCGTCGCGCGGTACGCGCGGACCCACGGACCGTTCGCGGCAGCCGACGTCTCGGCCCGACTCGGGGTCGCCACCGATCGCGTCGACGCGGCGCTGGGCGATCTGGAGACCGACGGAACGGTCATCCGCGGCGGATTCACCCCTGGCGGGATCGAGCTCGAATGGTGCGACGCCGGCGTGCTGCGGCGCCTGCGGCAGCGCTCGCTCGCCGCGCTCCGCCGCGAGGTCGAGCCGGCCGACTCCGCCGTGTTCGGCCGGTTCCTGCCCGCGTGGCACGGGGCCGATCGCCCCGCCGGCACATCCGACGCGCTGATCGAGGCGATCGGGCACCTGCAGGGATCGGCGATCCCGGCGTCGATCCTGGAGACCGACGTGCTGCCGGCCCGCGTGCGTGGCTACCGCCCGGCCGATCTCGACGCGCTGGTGGCCGGCGGCGATCTCGTGTGGGTCGGGGCCGGTGGACTCGCAGGCGACGACGGTCGCGTGGTGCTGTGCTTCCGTGAGCACGCACGTACCCTGCTCGCCGACCGGCTCGCAACCGACGCCGCCGGTCGTCCCGACGGGGCGCTCCACGACGCGATCCGCTCGCATCTCGGCGACCGAGGCGCCTCGTTCTGGCCCGACCTCGTGCAGGCAGCCGGCACCGCCGACGCCCGGGTCCTGCTCGCCGCCCTCTGGGACCTGGTGTGGGCCGGTGAGGTGACCAACGACACGGTCGCCCCACTTCGTGGGTTCGTGCGGGGCGCGTCGGCGAGGGTTCGCTCCGCGCAGCCGGGGCGTCGTCCACGGCCCGCCGCTCTTCGGCGGGCCGGCCCGCCCGCGGGCGCCGGACGCTGGTCGCTCACCACCTCGCTCGCCGAGCCCTCGGTCTCTGCGACGGAGGCAGCACACGCTCGCGCGCTGCAGTTGCTCGACCGCCACGGGGTGCTCACGAGGGAAGCGGCCTTGGCCGAGGGGCTCCCCGGCGGCTACGCAGGCATCTATCCCGTGTTGAAGGCGATGGAGGAAGCCGGCACCGTCCGCCGCGGGTACTTCGTCGCCGGCCTCGGTGCGGCGCAGTTCGCGGTTCCGGGCGCGGTCGACCGGCTGCGGGCAGCTCGCGAACCCGTCGACCGTGCCGACCGCGCCGCTCCCGACACGCTCGTGCTCGCAGCTGCCGACCCGGCCCAGCCCTACGGGGCGGCGCTGTCGTGGCCCGAGGGACCCGGCAGACCTTCGCGGTCGGCCGGCGCCTACGTCGTGCTCGCCGACGGCGCCGTGGCGGCGTTCCTCGAGCGTGGGGCACGGTCCCTCACGACCTTCGGCGTCGATGCAGCGGTGTGGGCGGATGGCCTTGCGTCGCTCGTCAAGGACGGACGCCTGCGGCGCGTCGAGCTCGTGAACGTCGACGGCGAGCCATGGAGCGCGTCGCCGCACGCAGATCGGCTGCGGGAAGCCGGCTTCGTCGACGGCTATCGAGGGCTCGTGCTCCGAGGCTGAAGGAGCCGATCGCCGATGCCGGAGGGCGACACGATCCATCGCGCGGCCGCGACCCTGGGTCGGGCGCTCGACGGCGAGCCGATCACCCGGTTTGACACGCGGAGGCGACGAGGCGTCCCCGCGACCCCTGCCTCGGGGGAGCGCGTGATGAGCGTCGAAGCCCGAGGCAAGCACCTGTTGATGCGGTTCGAGGGCGGACTCACGCTGCACACCCACATGGGCATGACCGGTTCGTGGCACACCTATCGCCCGGATCAGCCGTGGCGACGCTCACCCGGCGCGATGGTTGCCCTGATCGAGACGGCGAAGGTGCACGCGATCTGCTTCTCCGCTCCGGTGGTCGAACTGCTCCGCGACCCCGATGTCGAACGACATGCGGTGCTCAGCGCCCTCGGGCCGGACCTGTGCCTGGCGGAGGTGCCGCTCGACGAGGTGGTGCGCAGGCTCAGGGCGTTCGCGCAGGACACCGAGATCGGCGTCGCCCTGCTCGACCAAACCGCCGCAGCGGGCATCGGCAACGTGTATCGATCCGAGGTCGCGTGGGCGGTCGGTGTCCACCCGTTCAGAACGCTCGGAGGCATCGACGACGCCCTGCTGCATCGCATCTACGGCACGGCCCACCGGCTGCTGCGCGCCAACCTCGGTACGCACCGACGCACGACGATCCCCAGGGGCCTCGCCGTCTACGACCGAGCGGGCCGCGCGTGCGGACGGTGCGGTGGCAGCATCGTCACACGCCGCCAGGGCGAACAGGCCCGGCGCGTCTGGTGGTGCCCGGGCTGCCAGCGGTGAGCCGCTGCGACTGGCAGACTGGCGCCATGCAGATGCAGGCGTCCGGGCGCACGTGGGCGGTCGCGACGCCGCACGTGCTCGCCACCGAGGCCGCGTCGATCTCGTTCGAACGAGGCGGGAACGCGATCGACGCGGCCCTGGCGTCGGCGACGACGCTCGCCGTGGTCTATCCCCACATGTGCGGCGTCGGCGGCGACCTCTTCGCGCTCGTGCAGCACCCGGCGGGGGACGTCGTCGCGATCAACGCGAGCGGACGCGCGCCCGCCGGGATCGACCCCGCGGCCGCGGCCACGGCCGGCGACGGGCGCATGCCCGAGCACGGCCCTCTCAGCGTGACCGTGCCCGGGGCCGTCAGCGGATGGGAGGCCCTGCATCACCAAGGGGCGCGGCTCGGCTGGACCGACGCGTTCACGGCCGCGGTGGCCTATGCCCACGGCGGGGTGACGGTCTCACCGTCACTCGCCGGCACGCTCGCCGAAGACGGCGAACGACTGCGCGCCGACGCCGGGCTCGCGGAGGTCTTCTTCCCCGACGGGGTCGCCGCGCCGGTGCACACGGCGATCCGTCAACCGGCGCTCGGCGCGACCCTGCAGACGATCGCCGACAGCGGACCGCCGATCTGGTACGGGGGCGAGATCGGCGAGCGGTTCGCGACCGGGCTCCGGAAACTCGGCGTGCCGATCGACGGTGCCGACATGGCCGGACATCGCGCCGATCTCGGCACCCCGCTTCGGGCTCGGTTCGGCGAGTTCGACGTGCTCGTGCATCCGCCCAACTCGCAGGGGTTCGTGCTGCTCGAGGCGCTGGCGGTGATCGAGCGGATGCGCCTCGATCCCGATCCCGTCGGACCCGACGCAGGCCTGATCGCCCATGTGTTGCGAGCGTCGGCGCGTGACCGCGATCGTCACCTTGCCGATGCCGAGCGCATGCGGGTCCACCCATCGACCCTGCTCGACGACGGTCACCTCGGAGCGGTTGCCGACGCGGTTCGTGCGGGGGTACCGGGGCCGCCGCCGAGCCTCGCGCGACGTTCCGGCGACACGATCGCCGTCGTCACCGCCGACGCCGAGGGCCGTGGCGTCTCCCTCATCCAGAGCCTCTACGGGGGATTCGGGGCTGGGCTGCTGGAGCCGGACACCGGCGTCGTCGCACAGAACCGCGGAGCCGGATTCGTGCTCGACCCCGGTCACCCGAACTCGCTGAGCCCCGGTGTCCGGCCCGCGCACACCTTGTCGCCGGTGACGGTGCAGCGGGCCGGCCGACTCGAGGCCGTCGCCGGCACGATGGGCGGTTCGGCCCAGCCACAGATCCTCGCGACGATCTTGCTCCGCGCCCTGCGCCTGGGCATGAGCCCTGCCGAGGCCGTCGCGGCGCCCCGGTGGCTCGTGGGAGGCATGGCGCCCGAAGGCGAGCAGCCGATCACGATCGCCGAGTCCGACGTTCCTGCTTCCACGGTCCAAGTGCTGAAGGAAGCGGGGTATCGCGTCGATACGGTGGGTGAGCGCGACGAAGCCGTCGGGCACTCGCACATGGTCCGTGCGGTGGCCGATGGCTTCGACGCCGGCAGCGACCCGCGCGCCGACGGCGGGGCGATGGCGTCGTGATCTGACCGCCTCACGAAGGCCGCAGGCGCGGATGGAGGAGCGCACGTGACGACGACCGGAGACGAGAACGGGTTGGATGCCCTGCTCCGCGACGTCGACGTCGTCGTGTGGGAAGCCGACGCCCGCTCGCTCGCGTTCCGGTACATGAGCGACGCCGCTGAACGGGTGCTGGGACGACCCGCCTCGGTCTGGCTCTCGGACCCGGGGGCCTTCAGTGAGCACGTGCCGGACGACGACAGGCCCGAGCTGACGGCCGGCCTGCTCGCCGCCGGCGCGGGCGGTGCTGGTGCAACGCTGGACCTCGAGCATCGGTTCACGAACGGGGACGGCGACGCCCTGTGGATCCGGACGTCCGCGAGGGCCGTCGAGGCCGGTGCCATGACGGTGCTGCGTGGGACGTTCGTCGACATCACGGCCGATCGTGCCGACCGTATGGCGCGCGCCGATGCGGATGACCGCTTCCGCAAGGTGATCGAACGACTCCCCGCGATCGTGTACCTCGAAACGGCCGATCCAACCGACGTCGACGAGGCCGACGCCATCTCGTTCGGAGCGCCCGGCTCGATGCTCTACGTCAGCCCGCAGGTGCTCGACGTGCTCGGGTTCACACCCGAGGAGTGGGTGGCCGACCCCACCGCATGGGTCAAGCAGTTCCACCCCGACGACATCGACCGTGTGCGAGCGGAGTACCGGCGAGTCCAGCACGGCGAGCGTGCCTTCGTCTCCGACTACCGCTTGGTGGCCGCCGACGGCCGGATCGTGTGGATACACGACGAGGCCGTGCTGATCCGCGCAGACGACGGCTCGCCCCTGTTCTGGCAGGGCACGATGACCGACGTGACCGCCCGCCGCGCAGACGACGAGCGCATCGCCGAGGCCGAGCAGCGCTACCGCACGCTGGTCGAGCAGCTCCCGGCCATCGTCTACTCCGAGAACGTCGGCGACCAGGGTCTGCAGGTCGTCTACATCAATGCCCGCGTCGTCGACATGCTCGGAATCACCCCCGAGGAATGGACGGCGGATCCGGGGATCTGGCTACGCTCGATCCACCCCGACGACGTCGAGGCCGTGATCGCCGAGAACCAGCGAACCGAGGTGAGCGGCGAGCCCTTCGAGGTCGAGTACCGCATGATCGCGCGAGACGGGCGAGTCGTGTGGTTCCACGACATCGCGACGCTCGTGCGCCGTTCCGACGGAGAGCCGGCTTACTGGCAAGGCGTGATGACCGACATCACGAGTCGCAAGGAGGCTGAGGCACGGGTGGCCGAGGCCGAGGGCGCCGCCGACCGCTTGCGCGAGGCCGATGAGATCAAGAACGTGTTCCTGCGAGCCGTCTCACACGACCTGCGCGGCCCGCTCGCCGCGATCACCGGTCTCGCGGGCACGCTGGCGCGGCCCGACCTCGAGCTCTCGGATGAAGACGCTCGCGATCTCGCATCCCGCATCGTGGCCAA
>JAOUEK010000091.1 GCA_029858755.1 Thermoleophilia bacterium | reverse complement strand
ACGACGACGGCACCGACCGCGAGCACCTGGAGCGGATGGTCCCGAAGCTCGTCCGGCGCCTGCCGAGCCTGGCGTCACGGCTGACGCAGCCGGACTGGGGCGGCGCCTTCGTCACCGGCTACTCGGGCGTCTACGACATCACGGACGACTGGTACCCGATCGTCGGCGAGGAGGAGGTCGGCGGCTACTGGTCGGCGTTCGGGGGCAGCGGCCACTGCTTCAAGCTCGGCCCGACGATCGGCGAGTCGCTCGCCCACCTGATCGCCGGCCTCGAGCCGCCGGTGGACATCTCCGAGCTGTCCGGCGCCCGGTTCGCCACCGGGGGCACCTTCACGTCCGTCTGGGGGCCGGGGAACCGCGCGTGATCGTCACGGACGTCACCTCGACACCGCTCGCGATCCCGCTCGAGCGCCCCTTCCACTGGCGCTCCGGCGCTCAACGCGGCGCGAACCTCGTGCTCTTCGCGGTCGAGACGGATGCGGGAGTCACCGGGTACGGGGAGTCGATCTGCGAGGAGCCCGCCGCGGTCGTGGCGTACGGCCGGCTGATGGCGGAGGCCTTCGTCGGACGGTCACCAGGCGACGTCGAGGCGATCCTGCAGACGCTCTGGAGCGAGGGCCGCTGGCGGTTCACGCCGCACTGGTCGCTGCAGGTGCTGGCGGGCATCGAGGTCGCCTGCTGGGACGCGCTCGGGAAGGGGCTCGGCGTGCCCGCCTCCACGTTCCTCGGCGGCCGCGTCCGCGACGAGGTCGACCTGATGGCCTTCCCGCAGGGCGACACCGCCGCCGAGCTCGCCGCCCACGCGGCAGAGCTGGCGACCGAGGGCTACCGGGTCGTCTACGTCAAGGTCGGGCGAGACGGGCGCGACGACGAGGAGGTCGTCGCGGCCGTCCGCGAGGCGATCGGGCCCACGCCGCTGCTGCGGGTCGACGCCAACGAGGCGTGGGACGTCCCGACGGCGATCGACGCGATCCGCCGGCTCGAGCGCTACGGCATCGACTGGGTGGAGCAGCCGGTCGCCGCCGGGAACGTGACCGGGCTGGCGCGGGTGCGACGCTCGGTCGACGTGAAGGTCGCGGCCGACCAGGCGGTGCACACGGCGAGCGAGCTGCGGGCGGTGCTGGAGCACGAGGCGGCCGACGCGGTCGTCCTCGGCCACCACGAGACCGGCGGCCTGTGGCGCCTGCGCCAGGCGGCCGCGCTCACGGAGGCGCACGGCGTGCCGCTCAACCGCCATGCCTGCGTGGAGAGCGCGATCTCCACGTTCGCCGGGCTCCAGGTCGCAGCGTGCGTCCCGACCCTCACGATCGGGAACCAGGTGATGCACCAGCTGCTCGCAGAGGCGCTCGTGACCACGCCACTCCCGCTCAGGGGAGGGCGCGTGACCGTACCGAGCGGGCCGGGGCTCGGGCTCGAGCTCGACCACGACGCCGTCGAGCGCGCGCGAGCGCGCCACGCCTCGGACGGCCCCTACCGCACGCTCGAGCGGAGCGCGCGATGAGCCGCACCTCCATCGACCCGATCACCTTCGAGGTGATCCGCAACGCCTTCGTCGCCGCGACGGAGGAGATGGTGCTCTCGCTCCGCCGCAGCGCCTACTCGACGAACATCAAGACACGCGCCGACTTCTCGTGCGCCTTCTTCGACGCCGACCTGCGCGCGGTGGCCCAGGGCTTCACCCAGCCGGTGCACCTCGGCTCGATGGTCGAGCAGGTCCCGCGGGCGATCCGTGACTACGGGCCGGGGAACATCGGGCCGGGGGACGTGATCGTCACCAACGAGCCGTACCCGAGCGGCGTCCACCTGAACGACATCACGCTGGTCTCGCCCGTGCACACGGACGGCGAGGTCGTCGGCTACGTCGCCAACCTCGCCCACCACGTCGACGTCGGGGGCGGCGCCCCCGCCTCGATCGGCGCCTTCCGCGAGGTGTTCCAGGAGGGCGTGATCATCCCTCCGGTGAAGATCGTGGAGGGCGGCGCGATCGTGGACGACGTCTTCCGGCTGCTCCTGGCCCAGATCCGCTCCAAGCACGAGACCGCGGGTGACCTGCGCGCCCAGGTGGCCGCGAACGCCACAGGGGTGCGCCGCCTGCAGGCGCTCGTCGCCCGGCGCGGGCGCGAGGCGATCCTGGCCACGATGGCGGAGCTGCTCGGATACACGGAGCGCCGCGCGCGCGCCGAGCTCGCCGCGCTCCCCCGCGGGACTTTCGAGGCAGAGGGCCAGGTCGACACCGACGGGTACACGGACCAGCCCGTCCGGCTGCGCGCCAAGGTCACGATCGGCGCGGACGGCGTGACGTTCGACATGGCGGGGTGCGACCCCCAGCGCCGCGCCCCCGTCAACTCGACGTACGCGCAGACCTTCTCCGCGTGCGCGTACGCGCTCAAGTGCCTCGTCGACCCCGACCTGCCCGTGAACGACGGCTTCTACCGCCTGCTGCGCGTCGACGCGCCTCTCGGCACCGTCGCCAACTGCACCTGGCCGGCGCCCGTCGTCGGCGGCTGGGAGACGCAGACGCGCCTCGTGGACGTGATCTTCCGCGCACTCCTCCCCGCGCTCCCCGACCGCCTCCCGGCAGGGACCAAGGCGATGATGTGCCACGCGGGCTTCGGCGGCGTGGACCCCGTCACCGGCGCGTACACGTGCTTCCTGGAGACGTTCGGCGGCGGCTACGGCGGCCGGGCGGCGAGCGACGGGCCCGACGCCGTGCAGGCCCACGGGCAGAACACCGAGAACGCGCCGGTGGAGGAGACCGAGCGGGGCTACCCGGTGCGCGTCGACCGGCTCGCGCTCGTCGAGGACTCCGACGGGCCGGGCCGCCACCGCGGCGGCCTCGGCCTGCGCAAGGACTTCGCGTTCGACCGGCCGACGACCTTCACGGTCCTGGCCGACCGCACGAAGGAGGGCCCGTGGGGCGCGCTCGGCGGGTTGCCCGGCGCGCGCGCGCGCTTCGTGCTCGTGCGGGGCGGCGTCGAGCGCGACCTCGACCCGAAGAGCACGGTCGACCTCGAGGCGGGCGACGTCGTCAGCTTCCGCACCTGCGGCGGCGGCGGCTACGGCCCGCCGGGCGAGCGCGACCCGGAGCGCGTGCTCCGCGACGTGCTCGAGGGCAAGGTGAGCGCGGAGCGTGCACGCGACGTCTACCGGGTGGCCGTCGACGTCGACGCGAGAGCGGTCGACGAGCGCGCGACCGCCGCGCTGAGGGGGGCGCCGTGAGCGTCGACGTCGACCCCATCGCGTTCGAGGTGATCCGGAACGCCCTGGTGGCGGCGACGGACGAGATGGTGCTGTCGCTCAAGCGGAGCGCGTACTCGACGAACATCAAGACCCGGTCCGACTTCTCCTGCGCCTTCTTCGACGCCGACCTGCGGCCGATCGCCCAGGGGTTCGCGCAGCCGGTGCACCTCGGCTCGATGGTGCAGCAGATCCCGCGCGCGATCCGCGACTACGGGCCGGAGCGGCTGGAGCCCGGGGACATGGTGATCACCAACGACCCGTTCCCGAGCGGCGTGCACCTGAACGACGTCAGCCTGATCGCCCCGGTGCACGACGCGGACGGGCTGCTCGGCTACGTCGCGAACCTCGCCCACCACGTGGATGTCGGGGGCGGCGCCCCCGCCTCGATCGGCGCCTTTCGCGAGGTGTTCCAGGAGGGCGTGATCGTCCCGCCCGTCCGCATCGTCCGCCAGGGGCGGATCGTCGACGACGTCTTTCGACTGCTGCTCGCGCAGATCCGCTCCAAGCACGAGACCGCCGGCGACCTCCGCGCGCAGGTGGCGGCGAACACGACCGGCGTGCGGCGGGTGCTCGCGCTCGTCGCCCGCCACGGCCGCGAGACCGTCCTGCGCACGATCGACGAGCTCGTCGCGTACACGGAGCGGCGCACGCTCTCCGAGCTGGAGGCGCTGCCGCACGGAACGTACGAGGCGGAGGGGACGGTGGACACCGACGGGTACACGGACGAGCCCGTGCGGCTCCGAGCGCGTGTCGAGCTGCGCCCGGACGGGGTGCGCTTCGACCTCTCGGGCTCCGACGCCCAGCGCCGCGCGCCGGTGAACTCCACGTTCGCACAGACGTACTCGGCGTGCGCGTACGCCGTCAAGTGCCTGATCGACCCCGACCTCCCGGTGAACGAGGGCTTCTACCGGCTGCTCACGGTGGACGCGCCGGAGGGCACGGTGACGAACTGCACGTGGCCTGCGCCCGTGGTCGGGGGCTGGGAGACGCAGACGCGGCTCGTCGAGGTGCTGTTCGCGGCGCTCCTGCCCGCCTTCCCCGACCGACTGCCTGCGGGCACGAAGGGCATGATGGCGCAGTTCGGCTTCGGCAGCCTCGACGTCGAGGCCGGGCGCTACGTCTGTTTCTACGACACGCTGGCCGGCGGCTACGGCGGCCGCGCGTCGAGCGACGGGCCCGACGCCGTGCAGACGCACGGGCAGAACACCGAGAACGCGCCGATCGAGGAGACCGAGCGCGGGTACCCCGTCCGCATCCTGCGGCTCTCGCTCGTCGAGGACTCGGACGGCCCCGGCCGCTTCCGCGGAGGACTCGGCGTCCGCAAGGACTACAGCTTCCCGCGCCCGACCACGTTCACGATCCTCGCCGACCGGGACAAGGCCGGGCCGTGGGGGGCGGCCGGGGGCCACGCCGGGCGCCGGGCCGAGTACATGCTCCTGCGCGGCGGCTCCGAGACGCGACTGGGGGCGAAGGCGACGGTGGAGCTCGAGGCGGGCGACGTCGTCAGCTGCCGCACCTGCGGCGGCGGCGGCTACGGCCCGCCGGGCGAGCGCGACCCGGAGCGCGTGCTCCGCGACGTGCTCGAGGGCAAGGTGAGCGCGGAGCGTGCCCGCGAGGTGTACCGGGTCGCGATCGTGGACGGCGAGGTCGACGCGGTCGAGACGGCGAGGCTGAGGAGGAGCGCATGAGACGCGGAGCAGCATCACGGTGCCGTCCCGGTGCGGGCGCGACGGGCCGCGCCGGCGGCCGCTGCGGGGATCGTCACGATCGAGGGCCGGCTCCCGCAGGTCCTGGATCCGTGGGGCAGACATGATCCGGCTGGCGATCGACATCGGAGGAACGTTCACCGACGCGACGCTGATCGACGAGGAGACGGGGGAGGTCTCGATCGCGAAGGTGCTGTCGACGCCATTCGACCCCTCGGTCGGCTTCATGTCGGCGGCCGAGCGGATCCTCTCCGAGGCGGGTGCGCGAGGGGCCGACGTCCGCTTCGTCGTGCACGCGACGACAGTGGCGACCAACGCGATCATCGAGGGCAACGTCGCCCGCAGCGGGTTCGTCACCACGGACGGCTTCCGCGACCTGCTCGAGATCGGGCGACAGACCCGGCCGTCACTGTACGACACGCGGTTCGAGAAGCTCCCGCCGCTCGTCCCCCGCGACCGGGCGCTGACGGTGGTGGAGCGGCTCGGACCGGCCGGAGAGGTGCTGACGCCGCTCGACGACGGTTCGGTGCGCGAGGCGGCGGCGACGCTTCGCGCGCACGACGTCGAGTCCGTCGCCGTGTGCCTGCTGCACGCCTACGTCGACCCCGCGCACGAGCAGCGTGTCGGAGAGATCCTCGCGGAGGAGCTGCCCGGCGTCCCGATCTCGCTCTCCTCGGACGTGGCACCGGAGTTCCGCGAGTACCTGCGCGCGTCGACGACCGTGATCAACGCCGCCATCCGCCCGGTGGTGGGCCGCTACCTGGAGAGCATCGAGCGGCGGCTCGCCGACGCGGGCGTGACGTCCGAGCTGCTCGTGATGCAGTCGAGCGGCGGCGTCTACAGCTCGTCCGCCGCGGCGCGCAATCCCGTGCTCATGGTCGAGTCCGGGCCGGCGGCGGGGGTGATCGCCGCCGCGAACCTCGGCGAGGCGCTGGGGTACCGCGACATCCTCTCCTTCGACATGGGCGGCACGACGGCGAAGGTGGGGCTGATCCAGGACGGCGCGCCGTCGGTGACGAAGGACTACTCGGTCGGGTCGCACACGTCCGCCGGGGGCGGCGGCCAGGCGCTGTCGGGGCACCCGGTGCGCACGCCGGTGATCGACCTCGTGGAGATCGGCGCCGGGGGGGGCTCGGTCGCCTGGGTGGACTCGGGCGGCATGCTGCGGGTGGGACCGCGCAGTGCGGGCGCCGAGCCGGGCCCCGTCTGCTACCGGCGCGGCGGCACCGAGCCCACGGTGACCGACGCGAACGTCGTGCTCGGCAGGCTCAACCCCACCTACTTCCTCGGGGGCGAGATCGGGCTCGACGTCGAGGGGGCGCGCAGCGCGATCGAGGAGCGGTGCGCGCAGCCGCTCGGCCTCGATGTGATCGAGGCCGCGAACGGGATCGTGGAGATCGCCAACGCGGCGATGGTCAACGCCCTTCACCTGATCTCGGTGCAGCGCGGCTACGACCCGCGTGACTTCGTGCTCGTCGCCTTCGGCGGCGCAGGCCCGGTGCACGCGAACGCGCTCGCTCGCGACACGGAGATGCCGACGCTGCTCGTCCCCACGAGCCCCGGCGTGTTCTCGGCCACCGGCCTGCTCGGCACCGACCTCAAGCGGGATGCGAGCGTGACCCTGCTCCGGCGGCTCGACGAGCTCGACCCGCGGGAGGTGGAGGACACGCTCGCCGCCCTCGAAGCCACCGGGGCTGCCGAGCTGGAGCGCGAGGGGATGCCGCGTGACCGGGTCGCCTTCGTCCGCCGGCTCGACATGCGGTACGTGGGCCAGAGCTACGAGCTCACGATCCCCCTCGACGACGGGCCCTTCGACCGCGTGCAGGCCGACGAGCTGCTCGACCGCTTCCACGCCGAGCACGACCGCACGTACGGCTTCAGCGCCCCGTCGGAGCCCGCGGAGTGCGTGAGCGTCCGGGTGACGACGGTCGGGCGCATCGAGCGGATCGCGCTGCTGGAGCTCGGGCGCACGAGCGGCGAGACGCTCCCCAAGGAGCGCCGGCCCGTCCACTTCGCGGAGGCCGGCGGGTTCGTCGACTGCCCGATCTACGACCGCTACGCCCTCCGGGCGGGGGCGAGGCTGGACGGACCCGCCGTGGTGGAGGAGCTCGACTCGACGGTGGTCGTCCACCCCGGGTACACGGTCGACGTCGACCCCTACGGCAACCTGATCATGAGGAGGGCGTGAGCGTGCACGGAATCGTGGTCGCCAAGGACCTGATGATCTCCATGCGGGACGGCATCCGCCTCGCGACCGACCTCTACCGCCCTGCCGCCGACGGCGAGCCGATCGACGGGCGCTTCCCGACGATCCTCTGCCGCACCCCGTACGACAAGACCGACC
>JAOUEK010000090.1 GCA_029858755.1 Thermoleophilia bacterium | reverse complement strand
TCGACGAAGAACCCCGCGTACCGTGACGTCCTCTACGTCGAGGAGCTGATCGGCCCCGACACCGTGAACACGATGCCGCTCGAGACGGTGGTGGCATTCCAGGATCACGGCGAGGTTCGGGGCGACACGCTGCTCGAAGGGGTCGACGAGGCGCGCGCGCTGCTCGGTGAGCTGGCCGCTGCCGGGGTGGACTACGAGGACGTGGTGGCGGTGCTCGAGGCAGAGGGCGTGCAGAAGTTCGCCGACTCCTTCGCCGAGCTCCTCGCCGGCATCGTCGCGAAGACGCGCGCGCTCAGCACAGCGTGAGACGTCTCGTGTCGGCCGGAGGCACCGTTCCGCGTCCTATGTCCGCCGCTGTCGCGCGAGATCACGGGTCTGTTTCTGCAGGCCTGCGCTCTGCGGGGGATGGTGTGGTTGTGGAGGTCGCTGCGACCGGCCGCGGGAGCGGCCGCTTCAGGGGTTGTCGCGGACGTGGGTCTGCTTCTGCAGACCCACGTCCTGCGGGGGACGTTGCGTGAGCACCCGGCCCAACCCGCTGGCGGAGGGCCTCGGCCTGCGTCGGCGACCGGACCCCTGCGCGCTCGTCGTCTTCGGCGCCTCCGGCGACCTGACCCAGCGCAAGCTGCTCCCGGCGCTCTATGCCCTCGCGTACCGGCGCCTGCTCCCTGAGCGTTTCGCAGTGGTCGGTGTCGCCCGTACCGAGCAGACGACGCGCCAGTTCGTCTCCTCGATGCGGAGGGCCGTCAAGGCGCACGCACGCGACCCCTACCGCACCGACGTCTGGGAGTCGCTCGCTGCCGGGATCCGTTATGTGCAGACGGACTTCGCGGACGACCGTGGCGAGGACCGCGTGAGCGAGACGCTCGAGCGGCTCGAGCGGGAGCGCGGCGCGGGTGGCAACCGGCTCCACTATCTCGCCGTGCCGCCGGTGGCGTTCGAGACCGTCGTGCGGGAGATCGGCGAGCGGCGGCGCGCGGGGGACGGCTGGACGCGGTTGATCGTGGAGAAGCCGTTCGGTCACGACCAGGCGTCGGCGCTCGAGCTCGACGGCGTCCTCAAGCGGTGGTTCGCGGAGGACGAGGTGTTCCGGATCGACCACTACCTCGGCAAGGAGACCGTGCAGAACATGCTCGCCCTCCGCTTCGCGAACGGGATCTTCGAGCCGATCTGGAACCGGCAGTTCATCGACCACGTGCAGATCACGGTCGCCGAGGCGATCGGCATCGAGGGCCGCTCGGGCTTCTACGAGAGCGCCGGCGCGGTCCGCGACATCTTCCAGAATCACCTGCTGCAGCTGGTGGCGCTGACCGCGATGGAGCCGCCGATCGACTTCACCGCCGATTCCGTGCGCAACGAGAAGGTGAAGGTGCTGCGGGCGCTCGCCACCCCCGGGCCGGGCTCGATCGTCCGCGGGCAGTACGGCCGCGGCTGGGTCGAGGGGGAGGAGGTGCCGTCCTATCGCGAGGAGCCCGGCGTCGCCGCCGACTCGGTGGTGGAGACGTACGTCGCCGCCAAGCTCTCGGTCGACAACTGGCGGTGGGCGGGGACCCCGTTCTACGTGCGCGCCGGCAAGCGGCTGGCACGGCGCGAGACGACGATCGCGATCCAGTTCCAGCGGGCGCCCCATCCCCCCTTCGCCGAGCTCGCGGGCGGCGGGCTGCGGCCGAACGTGCTGCTGGTGCACGTGCAGCCCAACGAGGGCGTCTCGCTCGCGATCGGGGCCAAGGTGCCCGGGGCGGGGATGCAGATCCGCACCGTGCACATGGACTTCCTCTACGGCGGGGCGTTCCGCGAGGGCGTCCCCGAGGCCTACGAGCGCCTGGTGCTCGACGCGATGCTCGGTGACGCCACGCTGTTCACGCGCTCGGACGAGGTCGAGGAGCAGTGGAACCTCGTCGACGCCATCGTCGGCGGCTGGCGCCGGCACACGCCGCGCATGCCGAACTACGCGGCGGGCACGTGGGGCCCGGCGGCCGCCGATCAGCTGCTCCATCGAGACGGGCGCTCCTGGAGGCGCCATTGACCCGGTGTCCGACACCGCTGTGGACGACGTGACCCGATCGCGGCACGGGCGCTCCGCCCCGAGGGTGCCGGGCCCAGGTCCCGTCACGACCGCCTGTGGAGCGATCGGTACGAACCCGTCACCGCTTCCCCTTCACCGGGTTCGGTGTCCGACACCGTGAGCGTCGTCGCCGAGGTCGAGCGGGAGCTGGCGCGGCAGCGGTGCCGGCGTGCTGACGGCGACCCGCCGGAGTTGCGCACGAGCACGCTCACACACGTCGCCTGGGTACCGCCGCGGTGGCTCGACAGGGCCCACGCGACGCTCGACGGCCTCGAGGAGCGGCACCCGGCGCGGACGATCCTGCTCGTGCCCGAGCCGCGCCGTCGCGACGGCGTCGAGGCGAAGGTCGAGGTGCGCGAGTTCGACCTGCCCGGGCTCGGCACCGAGGTGATGTCGGAGGTGGTCGAGGTGCGCCTGCGCGGCGCCGCCGCAGCGCACCCTTCCTCGATCGTGCTGCCCCTGCTGGTCTCCGACCTGCCCGTGTTCTGTCGCTGGCGCGGCGACCTCGACGTCTCCTCGCCCGCCTTCAAGGACCTGGTGCGAGTCGTCGACCGGCTGGTCGTCGACTCAGCCGAGTGGCGCGACCCGGCGGGCTCCTACCCCCGGCTCACGCGGCTCTTCGAGCGCGTCGTCGTCTCGGACCTCGCCTACCGCCGCGGCCTCGCCTGGCGGTTGCGGCTCTCTGAGCACTGGCCCGGCATCCGCTCACTGTCCCGCATCCGCGTCGTCGGCCCCAAGGCGGACGCGCTGCTGCTCGCGGGTTGGCTGCGCTCGCGGCTGCGGCGCGCCGTCGAGCTCACCCACCGGTCGGCCTCGGTGTTGGACGCGGTCACGCTCGACGGTGTGCCCGTCGCGCCACCACAGGGCGGCACTCCCACCGGCAGCGACGCGTTGTCCGCGGAGCTCGAGGTGCTCGGCCGCGATCCCGTCTACGAGGCCGCGGCTCGCCGCGCCGACGCGTAGTCGAGCGCGCCGACGAGCTGCCCCCCGAGCGCGCTCTCTGCCGCGTAGTGCACCGCCTCACCGGCGGTCGGGAACGCGTAGTGCGAGAGCGCGAGGTCGTCGACGGTGGCGCCGAGACGGAGCGCGACAGCGTATCCCTGCACGATCTCGGCCGCACCGCGGAGTGTCGCGTGCACGCCGAGCAGCGCGCGGCTGCTCCTCTCGAACACGAGCTTCACGAGCCCATGCGCGGCGGCGTCGCGTGGGAGCGTGTAGAAGGGCCGGATCAAGCCGCTCGCCGGGTACACGGCCGTGCCGACGTCGAGACCGTGGTGTCGCGCCTCGTCCTCGGTGAGCCCGACGCCGGCGAGCTCCGGGTCGGTGAAGATCGCCGCGGGGACGGCGTCGTACTCGGCCACACGACGGGAGGTCCCGAACATGTCCGCGACGGCGATCTGCGCCTGGTAGGCGCCGATCGGGGTCAGCTGGATGCCGGTGACGACGTCGCCTGCCGCCCAGATCCCGTCCGCGCTCGTCCGCTGGCGCTCGTCGACCGCGATGCCCTGGCGCGTGTGCTCGACACCCGCGTGCTCGAGCCCCAGCCCCTCGACGTTCGGGCGGCGCCCGGCCGCGAGCATCACGTGCGACGCGCGGAGCTCGAAGGAGGCACCGCTGTCCCGCGGCAGCAAGACGGCCAGCACGTCCGAGCCCTGGCGACGAACGCTGGAGACGACCGTCGACGTCAGCACGTCGATGCCCTCGCTCTCCAGCGCCGTCCGGAGTGCGGCCGCGGCCTCCCGGTCCGCTCGCCCCCCGATGCCGTCGAGCGCCTCGACGATGGTCACGCGCGACCCGAACCGCGAGAAGACCTGTCCGAACTCGAGGCCCACAGCGCCTGCGCCGACGACGAGGAGCGACGCGGGTACGGCGGTCAGCTCCAGCGCCGCCACGTTGTCGAGCCAGGGGACGTCCTCGATCCCGGTGATCGGCGGCACCGCAGTGCGAGAGCCCGTGGCGATCAGGATGCGGTCGCCCTCCAGCACCTGCCCACCCACGCGCACGGAGCGGGCGTCGAGGAGCGTTGCGCTCCCGTCGACCACGGTCACGCCCTGTGCCACGAATCGCTCGCGCCACCGCGCGGGCTCGCCCACGAGCCAGTCCTTTCGCTCTTTGAGGCGCGCCAGCTCGAAATCGATCTCCCCGGTGGCCAGCCCGAGGTCGGCCCCGACCGCTCGGAGGTCGTGGAGCAGCTCGGCTGCGGCTACGTACTGCTTGGTGGGCTTGCAGGCGACGCTGGCGCACTCGCCGCCCCAGCGCAGGCGCTCGATCACCGCGACGCGGGCGTCGAACTCCTCGACCGCCAGTCGAGCCGCCTCCCGGGCAGCGCCGCCGCCGCCGATGACGACCAGGTCGAAGTGCTCGCCGGTCATGTGTCCTCCTCGTGCATCGCCGAAACCATGCGCCCCGCGCTTCGCGGGTGCCCTTCGGTCCGGCGAAGCCGCATTCCATTACATGTGACGCGGCTGGACTCGACCCGTTCCCCGGAGTACCGTGCCGCTCGTGAGCAGCGTCGAGCACGAGGCGGCGCGCGTCGACGAGCGCGAGCTGCTCGCGCGTCTCCGTGCCGGCGACGAGGGGGAGTTCATGCGCCTCGTCGACGAGCTCGGCCCGTCGCTCCTGCGCGTGGCACGCCTCTACGTGAAGACGCGGGCGGTCGCCGAGGAGGTCGTGCAGGAGACCTGGCTGGGGGTGCTCAACGGCCTCGATCGCTTCGAGGGCCGCTCGTCCCTGAAGACGTGGATCTTCCGCATCCTCACCAACACGGCGAAGACCCGCGGCGTGCGCGAGAGCCGTTCGATCCCGTTCTCGGCGCTCGGGGACGACGCCGACGACGAGTCGGGCCCGACCGTCGACCCCGACCGGTTCATGACGGACGGCGAGTTCGCCGGCCACTGGGCGAGCCCGCCGCGATCTTGGTCGCAGCCGGAGGCGCGCCTGGAGGCGGCCGAGACGCGGGCGGTGATCCAGCGGGCGATCGAGGCGCTGCCATCGAGCCAGCGCACGGTGATCACGCTCCGCGACGTGGAGGGGTGGAGCTCGCAAGAAATCCGTAATGTTCTCGACCTCTCCGAGACCAACGAACGCGTACTGCTCCATCGGGCCCGGGCAAAGGTGCGCCGGGCCCTCGATGACTACCTGCAACTGGGATCATGAGCGAACACGACCATCACGAGCTCACCTGCGCGAAGGTCGTGGAGTTGGTGACCGAGTACCTCGAGGGCACGCTCGATCCCCTCGATCGCGAGCGCTTCGAGCGCCACCTGGTCATCTGCCCCGGGTGCGAGACCTACCTCTCCCAGATCCGGACGACCATCTCCCTCGCCGGCCGCGTGACCGAGGACGATCTCTCGGTCGAGGCGCGTGACGCCCTCCTCGCCGCGTTCCGCGACTGGAGCCGAGCGTGATCGTGCACAAGTTCCTGCGCCCAGGGGCCGTCGGCCACTTCAGCGGCTTCCCCTGGCCGGTGCCGCAGGGCGACGGCCCGGGGGTGTGGGTCGAGGCGAAGGTCGATCCCTGCCGCTCGGGCATCCATGCCTGCGTGGTCGCCGACCTGCCGTTCTGGATGCTCGAGGAGCTCTGGGTCACCGAGCTCGACGGGCCGGTGACGGAGCTGCGAAGCTGCGTCGTCGCACCGCGCGGGCGTCTCGTGCGCCGCGTCGAGGGCTGGGACGGGGCTGCATGCCAGGACTTCTGCAACGACTGCCTCGTCGTCGGACGCGACGCTGCGGCGAGCTCGTCGGAGGCCGCGGCGGCCCTGCCGTTTCTCGAGAGTGCCGCCTCCCGATCCGCTCCTGCCGAGGCCGCCCTGGTCGCGACGCATCTATTCGACCACGTCGGCAGCGCTCGGGCCGAGCGCCTACGACAGGCGCGCTGGCTCGCCGACCGGCTCGGGCTCGACTGCGCGCTCTGACCGCCCGCCGAGCACGGCCAGCGCGCCGGCGGGGAAGACGAGCACGGAGAGGATGCCGGCGCCGACGAGGGCGGCAGCCGTCGCGCCGTCGATGGCGCCGATCTCCACACCGATCTGGGTGGCGGCGACGACGAACGGCAGGGACGTCGCCTGCAGCATCGCCGCCACCGCCGTGTGCCGCCCACCGACCTCGTTCCGGTAGAGCAGCGCCGGCAGTCCGCGCACGACGAGCAGCGCCGCGAGGAACACGGGCACGCGCAGGAGGGTGTCCGCGCTGGCCGTGAGGGCGTCGAGGTCGAAGCGGACGCCGCTCGTGACGAAGAAGACGGGGATGAAGACGCCGAAGCCGATCGCCTCCAGCTTGTGCCGGAAGTCCGGGTGCGTCATCACGCGGTCGCGGTCGAGCGTGGACAGCAACAGCCCCGCGACGAACGCGCCGAGGATCGTCTCCAGGCCGAGCGTCTCCGCCAGGGCGGCGAGCGCGACGAGCAGGACGAAGGCGCCGCGCACGCGGATCTGCGCAGTCGTGTCCTGGAGCCGGAGCAGGACGGCGGAGAGCGACGGCGCGTGCTCGAGAGCGAAGACGCCGACCGCAACCACGCCCGCGAGTACCGCGAAGCTCGCGAGCACGAAAGCCTGCGAGCCGACGCCGCCTCCCTCTCGCGAGAAGAGCAGCGAGAGCAGGATGATGGCGCCGAAATCGGCGATCGATCCGGCGGCGACGACGAGCTGGCCGAAGCCGCTCGCGATCACGCCGGCGTCCTTGAGCACGGGCACGACGATGCCGAGGGACGTCGCCGTGAGCACGATCGCGACGAAGACCGGTGAGCCGGCGAGCCCGACGGCGTAGAGGCCGCTGGCCACGACCAGCGCCAGCGCGATCGACATCGCGAAACCGGCCGAGGTGAGCGCGAGCGGACGCCCCCGCAGCCGATCGAGCTCGATCTCGAGACCGGAGAGGAAGAGCAGGAAGGCGAGGCCCAGGACGGCGAGCACCCGCACGGGGTCGTCCACCTCGACCCAGGCGAGCACGGACGGGCCGATGACGATGCCCGCGACGATCTCCAGCACGACCGCGGGGAGCCGCAGGCCGGGGGCGAGGCCCAGCGTGAACGGCACGGCGAAGGCGACGGCCACGACGATCAGGAGGTTCTGCAGCTCGATGCCGGTCATGGCCCTCCCGTCACGGGACGTGCGTTTGCGTTACACGCGAGCCCTCCTTCGGTTCCGCGCGACCGGGGAGTAACGAACCGCGGCCGGCCGAGACAGGGGCCGCATGAAAGCCATCGCCGTTCACCCAGGAGTCCCGAACTCCATCCATCTCC
>JAOUEK010000089.1 GCA_029858755.1 Thermoleophilia bacterium | reverse complement strand
GGGCGGCCGCATCGTGAACCTCGGCTACGCCGGAGCCGACGACCTCGTCGCCCGCCCGAGCGTCGCCGCCTACGCGATCGCCAAGACCGGGGTGATCCTGCTCACGAAGGCGATCGCGAAGGCCGAGGCAGGGAACAGGATCACCGCGAACGTCGTTGCCCCAGGGGTGATCGAGAACTCGGACAGCAAGCCGCTGGGGGAGATCCCGGCGGGGCGCGAGGGCACGATCGACGAGGTGGCGGCGGCCGTCCGCTACCTCGTCTCACCGGCCGCGGCGTACGTCACCGGTCAGGTGATCGAGCTCGCGGGCGGCTGGAACCTGTAGGATGTCAAAATATTGTCTAGTTTCAAATTGACGTGAGCGCGATCGACGACAGCGTCGAGGGCAGGGCCTTCGAGCCGACGGTGATCCCGGGCGGACGGCGCAACGGTCACGCGGCGGCGCTCGTGCACGAGCGCGACGCGATCGTCGCGGCGGCCACGCGGGCGCTCCTCGACGCGATCGGCGAGGATCCCTCTCGCCCGGGTCTGGAGAAGACGCCCGAGCGCGTGGCGAAGGCCTGGCGCCACCTCACCTCGGGCTACGGCCTGCAGCCCGCCGACGTGGTCAACGGCGCGCTCTTCCCCGCCGAGGCGGAGCAGCTGGTCGTCGTCCGGGACATCGAGTTCTCGTCGCTCTGCGAGCACCACCTGCTGCCCTTCGTCGGCCGCGTGCACATCGGGTACGTCCCGGGCGAGTCGATCCTCGGGCTGTCGAAGTTCGCCCGCCTCACCGACCTCTACGCCCGCAGGCTGCAGGTGCAGGAGCGCCTCACCGGCCAGATCGCCGACGCCGTGATGGAGCTGCTCGCCCCGCGCGGCGTCGGGGTGGTGGTCGAGGCGGAGCACATGTGCATGGTCATGCGCGGCGTCGAGAAGCCGGGATCGCTGACGCGCACCAGCGTCCTGCTCGGGTCGCTCCGCGACGATCGCGACCTCCGCGAGCAGTTCCTCGGCTCGCTCGGGCGCCCCCGCTCCTGAGCGGGGCAGCTGCTCAGGCGGCGCCGCGCAGCGTCACGCGCTGACCGTTCATCGAGGAGGCCGCGTCGGACGCGAGGAAGGCGACGGCCTCGGCGATCTCCTCCGCCGGCGTGAAGGTGGAGAAGTCCCGCTGTGGCTCCGCGGCGCGCATCGCCGGCGTGACGATCGCCCCGACGACCACGAGGTTCGCCGTCGACCGGCTCCCCCGGAAGCGGTCGGCGAGCGCGAGCACCCACGCGTCGGCCGCCGCCTTCGCCGCGGCGTACGACGCGTTGGGATGCGTCGGCGCCTGGGCCTGCGCCGCGGCGATCGCCACCACGCGGCCGTGGCCGCTCGCGAGCAGGTGGGGGAGAAAGGCGCGCGTCGTGTGCTGCAGCGTCCGCACGAGCAGCGCCTGGAGCCAGTCCCAGTCCTCGAGCCCGGCGTCCTCGATCGCCGTGCCGCCGCGCCAGCCGCCGACGAGGTGCACGAGCCCGTCGACGCGGCCGTGGCGCGCCACCAGCCCGTCGGCCCACGCCCGGGTGGCAGGCTCGTCGAGCAGGTCGACGGCCGCCGTGTCGTGGCCGCCACCCAGCTCCGCGGCGAGCTCCTCCAGCTCGGAGGCGCGGCGACCGGCCAGCGACAGCACCGCCCCGGCCGCGGCCAGCCGCCGGACGACGGTCGGGCCGAGGTTCCCGGCGGCCCCGGCGACGGCGATCACACGCCCGTCGAGCGACGCGAGCGGCGCGCTCATCGGCGACGACGGCGCACGTCGCTCACGCGGCCGCAGGCGGCCGTGGAGCGACCGGCACGAGCTCCGCGCAGCTCACCCTCGACACGCTCGGGTGCCCGACACCGGGCTGTCACTCACACCTCCGCCTCGAGCTCGGAGAGAAGCTCCTCGTAGGCGTCGTCGGCCATGCGGAAGTAGTTCTCCTCCTCCGGGAACGACCGCTCGCCGACGTCGTGCACGTAGCGCTCCAGCCCCTCCTGGATCACCGAGCCGGCGTCGCCGAACACCTTCGCCATGCGCGGCTTGAACTTCGGGTAGAGGCCGAACATGTCGTGGTAGATGAGGAGCTGGCCGTGCGCATGCGGCCCCGAGCCGAGGCTGATCACGAAGCATCCGTCCGCCCGCTCGGTGATGAGCTTGCACACCTGGTCGGGGACGAGCTCCAGCAGGATCGCGAACGCGCCGGCGCGCTCCAGCGCCTTGGCATCGTGGACGATCTTCAGCGCCTGCTTCGCGGTCTTGCCCTGCAGGCGGAAGCCGCCCAGGGCGCTCGAGCTCTGCGGCGTGAGGCCGAGGTGCCCCATCACCGGGATGCCGGCGGCGGCGATGCCTGCCATGCGGTCGGCCATCTCCTGGCCGCCCTCGAGCTTGACGGCATCGCAGGCCGCCTCGGCCATGAAGCGCCCCGCGTTGCGGATCGCCGTCTCCACGCTCGGCTGGTAGCTCATGTACGGCATGTCGCCGATCAGCCATGCGCCCGGCGCGCCGCGCCGCACGGCCTGCGCGTGCCGGATCATGTCCTCCAT
Organism: Thermoleophilia bacterium; assembly: GCA_029858755.1. GTDB lineage: Bacteria > Actinomycetota > Thermoleophilia > Gaiellales > Gaiellaceae > Gaiella. Next base: position 4,786 of record JAOUEK010000089.1, on the reverse strand, counting down.
GGTCACCGGCAGCGTGCTGTCGTAGCCCAGCATGGTCATGCCCAGGCTGTCGCCCACCAGGATCATCTCCACGCCCGCGCCCTCCTGGAAGGTGGCGGTCGGGAAGTCGTAGCAGGTCAGCATCGAGATCGGGTCGCCGCGATCGGCCTTGTCGAACAGGTGCGGCAGCGTGATCTTCGTGCGCTCGGTCATTTCCCTCACCTCTCGAGCCCGCCGTCGGGTGCTCGACTGGGGGCCCATCCGCTCTCGGCTCGGGTGGGCCGGGCTCGGCGGCGGGGCCGCGGGGTGCCGGCGGATGCGCCCTGCACCAGCCTACGAGAAACACCGCGCCGGCGAGGCACCGACCGCCCGACGGGTACGGTTCTCGGACACCGCGAGCCCGGGAGGAGCACATGAGCGCAGTCGACGTCACACGGCCGGTCGGCCAGCAGCGGGGCACCGCGTTCGTCGTCGTGGTCGGCCTGCTCACCTTCGGCCTCTACTGGCTGTACTGGGCCTACAAGACGCAGGACGAGATCAAGCGCCACGCGGGCGACGGCGTCGGCGGCGTGCTCGGGCTCGTGATCTGGATCCTGATCACCCCCGTGAGCGCCTTCGTGATACCCGCCGAGACCGGGAACCTGTACGCGGCGGCCGGCCGCGAGAAGCCGATCAGCGGATGGACGGGGCTGTGGCTCTTCCCCTTCGGGGTGCTCCTGATCCCGGCGATCGTCTGGTTCGTCAAGGTGCAAGGCGCGCTCAACCGCTACTGGGCGTCGGCGTCGGCCGCTCCGGCTCCGACACCCTGAGCTCGGTCAGCCGCGGCGCGATCAGCCCGAGCGCCGCCAGGCCGACGCCGCACGTCGCGAGCAGCGCGTCGTAGCCCTCGGCCTCGACCAGGGCGCCGAGAGCGGCCGTCCCGACACCGCTGCCCAGGAACAGGGAGAAGGCGAAGAGCGAGATCGCCGTGCCGCGGGCGAGGGGCGCGAGCTCCGTGGCACGGATCTGGAAGGTCGTGTGGCAGAGCGCGAACCCGGCGCCGAGGGAGATCACCGCGGGGATCACCGCGAGCCAGCTGGGCACCGCGAGGGCGAAGAGGAAGGCTCCTCCCATCAGCAGCCCGCCGCCGACGATCAGCCGGTTCTCGCCGAAGCGGCGGGCGAGCCGGGCCACCGCCCGGCTGGTGACGAGGATGGCGACGCCGTCGAGCGCCACGATCAGCCCGATCACGGCGTAGCTGAGCCCGTAGCGCTCGCGGAGGAGCGCGCCGAGGTAGGCCGTGCCCCCGAAGAAGAGCGCGCCCTCGACGAGCACCGCCGTGTAGAGGACGAGCGCCCGCCCGGTGCGGAGCAGGCGCCGGTGCGCTTCGAACGGGCTCGTCGCGGCGCGCTCGGGGACGGGCGTGGCGGAGCGCATGCGCCAGAGCGGCGCGACGAGCAGCGCCATCAGCGCGCCGTCGACGACGTACATGGCGCGCCAGTCGACCACCTCCGCCAGCAGCCCGCCGAGCGTCGCGCCCATCACCTGGCCGGCAGCGACCGCGGCGAGCAGCATCGCCACCGCCTGGTGACGGTCCTCGTAGGGGATCAGGTAGCCGACGGTGGCCAGGGCGGAGGGGAAGAATGCGGCCGCGACGGCGCCCGCCAGCAGCCGCATGCCGATCAGCGCCTCCAGGGTGGGCACGAGCGCGGTGACGGCGAGCACCGGCGCGAAGGCGATCGCCACCGTGGCCACAACGCGCATCGGGCCCACGCGGTCGGCGAGCGGGCCCCACACGAGCTGGAAGACCCCGTACGCGAGCAGGTAGGCGGTCAGCGCGGCACCCACGCCTGCGACCGTCGTGTCCAGGTCGCCGGCGACCTGCGGCAGCACGGTCGCGATCACGCGACCGTCCGCCATCACGACGAAGGCGAGCAGGTAGAGCAGCGGCAGCAGCCCCGCCGGCGCTCCCGAGCGCTCGGGGACGGAGGCGTCGCTCACGCGCAGCCCCCCGGGGCGGCGAAGCCGCGACAGCCGACTCCGAGGACGAGCGCACGCGCCACGCCGCCAGTCTGACGGAGAGGCGCGGCACGGACTGCGCAAAGCCGACTGCCCGGTGGGCGGGTCGGTGGCGTACGCTCCGCCGGTGCACCCGGCGCTGGCCGTCCTCGTCGCGCTCGCGCTCTTCGTCGGCCTGCCGCTCTTGGTGATCGCCGTCGCGACAGCGGGGCTCGTGGGCTGGATCGTCGGCGCGGTCGTGCTCCCACCGGCGACGCTCGCGGTGATCCTCTGGCTCGGCCGACCCCGACCCGGCGACGGGCCGCGGCGGGGCTCGCCGGGGCGAGACTGACCGGTGGCTCCGCGCGACGTGATCACGACGGTCGCGATCGTCCTCGGAGCGGGGCTGCTCGCACGCGTCGTCGCCGCGGCGGCACGCCTTCCGGAGATCCTGCTCCTCCTCGCGTCGGGGGCGATCGTCGGCCCGGCGGTGGCGGGATGGATCGACGTCCCGCTGGACAGTGCGGGCACCCAGGTGCTCTTGACCCTCGGCGTCTCGTTCATCCTCTTCCACGGCGGTCTCGGCCTGTCGGCGCGCGTGCTCTCGGGCACCGCCGTCGGGCTCGCCCTGCTGGTCGTGCCCGGCGTCGTGCTGACGACGGCGATCACCGGCGCCGTCGCCGCCGCCGTCTTCCACGTGGAGCCGCTCGTCGGCTTCCTCGTGGGCGCCGCACTCGCGCCCACCGACCCGGCCATCCTCGTCCCCCTGTTCGACCGGCTGCGGGTGCGCCCGAAGGTCGCGCAGACGATCGTCGCCGAGTCGGCGCTGAACGACCCCACCGGCGCCGTGCTCGCCCTGGCGCTCGCCGGCGCGGTGGCGAGCGGCAGCGACTCCCTGAGCCGGCCGGCGCTGGCGTTCGTCGAGGACGTGGCGATCTCGACGGCGATCGGGATCGGCCTGGGCCTCGTGCTCGCGCTCGTGGTCTCGAGCCGGCGCACCGGGATCTGGCGGGAGTCGTCCGCGATCGCCGTGATCACCGTCGTTGCGGGCGCGTACGCGTCGATCGACTTCGCCGGCGGCTCCGGCTACCTGGGCGCCTTCCTCGCGGGCGTGATCGTCGGCAACATGGCGGAGCTGCGCCACGTGATGCACCCGTGGCACGAGATCGAAGTGGGCATCGTCGTCGCCGCGGTGGCCGACGTCGCGGTGATCTTCGTGTTCGTGATCCTCGGCTCCGACCTGCCGTTCGACGCCATCGGGGAGCACTGGCTGCCGGCGCTCGCGGTCGTGGCGACGCTGATGCTGGTCGCCCGGCCGCTCAGCGTGCTCGTGTGCCTGGCTGCCGACCGCCGCGGTGGCTGGCAACGCGAGGAGGTCGTCTTCCTCGCCTGGACTCGTGAGACCGGTGTGGTGCCGGCGGCGCTCGCCGGGATCCTCGTCGCGGACGGCATCGACGGCGCCGAGCTCGTGACGGTCTGTGTCGCGCTCGCGCTCGTGGTCACGGTGATGGTGCAATCGACCACGAAGCCGTGGCTCGCCCGCCGACTCGGGCTCGCCGACGGAACGGAGCGTGAGCGATACACTGAGACCGTCTGATCTGGGGGAAGATCGTGCACAGGGGGAGTCGGGCGGGTCGCCTGCATCCATTCGCCAGTCCTCGGGCGCTCGCCGTCGCGTCGTCCGCCGTGCTGCTCGTGCTCGCGCCGGCCGCCCGCGCCGAGGACCCCTCACCCGACCCCGCTCCCGACCCGGCGCCGACGCAGGTGACCCCGAGCCCGACGACGCCGACACCGAAGCCGAAGGCGAAGGCGGCGCCGCCCAAGGCGACGGCGCCGCCGAAGCCTGCGCCGAAGCCGGCGACCACGTCGTCCTCCTCGTCCTCGTCCTCGTCCTCGTCCTCGTCGCGTTCGTCCTCACCGTCCTCGAGCCCCACTCGCAGCACCCCGGCGCCGGCACCGACACCGAAGCCGAAGCCGGCCGCTGCGAAGCCCACCCCGGCGAAGCCCAAGCAGGCCGCGAAGCCCAAGCCGGCGGCCGCGAAGGCGAAGCCCGCGGTAAAGCCGAAGCCGGCGGCCACGAAGCCCACACCGGCGGGGGCACGGGGGCAGACACGGCCGACGCCGTCCGCGAGCATCGTCCCGGCGGCGAGCATCGGCTCCAGCTCCAGTGGTGACGGGGGGCTGGGCGGAGCGCTGCTCGGCCTCGTGATCGGCATCCCCGCGCTGATGCTGCTCGTGGCGATGATGCCGACGCACACCGTCGCCGCCGCAGGCGTGGTGGGTCGAGCGGTGATCCACGGACGCGTCGTGCTGGCGGCGCTCGCGCTCGCCATCTGGCTCGGGGTCTTCGTCTCGATGCTGCTCGGAGGCCAGGTGTGAGCGGCCGGCGCGCCGCCTGGGCCGCCACGGCCCTCCTCCTGCTCGCGGGCCTCGTCCTCGTGCCACTCGCCGGCGCGACGGCGCCCGCTGTCGCGATCACGTCGGGCCCGAGCGGCACGGTGGCGAGCTCGACTGCGAGCTTCTCCTTCTCCGTCGTGGACGACACCGGCGACGTCGCCGTCGAGTGCTCCCTGGACGGCGGCGGCTACGCCACCTGCGACTCCCCCTCGGGGCAGACCTACTCCGGGCTCGCCGACGGAGCACACGGGTTCACCGTCCGCGCCACCAACGTGGACGGGGTGGCCTCGGACTCGCGCTCGTGGACCGTGGACGCGACCGGGCCGACGACGTCGATCACCTCGGCCCCACCGACCCTCACCAGCCAGACGAGCGCGGCCTTCTCCTTCTCGGCCTCGGAGGCGGCCACGTTCGAGTGCAGCCTCGACGGCGC
>JAOUEK010000088.1 GCA_029858755.1 Thermoleophilia bacterium | reverse complement strand
TGGAGTCGATCGACGTCGTGCTCACCCCGTGGGGAGGCGGGGGGCTGACCACCGGGATCGCGAGCGCGCTCGCCGCCCGCAGCCCCTCGACGCGCGTCGTCGCCTGCGAGCCGGAGACGGGCGCACCGGTGGCCGCGTCGCTCGCCGCCGGTCACCCTGTCGAGGTGCCGTACCGGGCGTCGTTCGTGGACGGGGCCGGCGGCAAGCGCCTGCTGCCGTCGATGTGGGAGGAGGCACGGCAGCTGCTCACGGGCGCGGAGGTCGTGTCGCTCGCGGACACCGCAGCCGCAGTCCGCCTGCTGGCCGAGCGCGCCTCCATCGTCGCCGAGGGCGCCGGGGCGCTCCCCGTGGCGGCCGCGCTCTCCGGCCGCGTCGAGGGCGAGAGGATCGTCTGCGTCGTCTCCGGCGGGAGCATCGACCCGCATCGCCTCGCCGCGATCCTCGAGGGCCGCGTCCCGGACTGACGCCCTCGACCCGGGGCACCGTCCTCGGCCGTGGCACGCCGATCGAGTACGGTCCACGCGCCATGCGGGGAAGTGAGGCTGTCGTGAGTGCGACCCGGCTCGCCGCCGTCGCCCTCGCCGCGACGGGGGCTCTGGCCTGCACGATCGGCCCCGCGTCGCTCGCGAGCCGACAACAGCCCGCGTGGTCGGAAGCTTCCTCCGCGACGAAGCACGTGATCGGTGTGCGCGTGAGAGACGGCGCGGGTGAGCTCTTCGATCGGCGGACGAAGAAGGCCTTTGTCGTCCGCGGCACCAACTACCTGCGACTCGACGACGCTCCGAAGGATCCGCTCGACGCGCTGCTCGACCCACGCGCCTCGAACCTCACGGGTATCCGATCCGACTTCCGCACGCTGCGCGGGCTCGGCTTCAACACCGTCCGCATCTTCCTCGACCTCTGCCGGATCGAATGCATCGGCGACCGCTCGGGGCTGAACCCCCGCTACCTCGACAAGCTCGCCCGCGTCCTCCGAGTCGCGAAGCAGGAGCACCTGCTCCTGCTGCCGACGCTCAACGAGTGGGACGGCTTCGTCGGCTACCGATCGGCGATCCCGCGGGCCACGTTCGCCGGCTCCTTCAACGGCCTCTACCTCACGAGTGAGGGGATCAAGGCGACGAGCCGCTTCTTCACGGACGTGATCCGCGGCCTGCAGAAGCGCAAGGCTCCCCTCGAAGCAGTGCTCGCCTGGGAGCTGCGCAACGAGCAGTTCTTCGACTACACCAACGTGCCGTTCACGCGGACGTCCGGACGCGTGAGAACCGCCAACGGGAAGACGTACGACCTCGCAGACCCGGCCGCGAAGCTGCGGCTGATGGACGACGGCATCCGCACCTATGTCGCGCGGGTGAGGGCGGCGATCCGGAAAGCCGATCCGGGCGTGCTCGTGACCATGGGGTTCTTCAACCCGCAGCCCGCGAGCGACCCGCGGATCGTCCGCACCGCCCCGCTCCTCGCCCGCTCCGCGCTCGACTTCTTCGATTTCCACTACTACCCGGGCGGCTCCATCACGCTCGCGCAGGCCGTCCGAGACTTCGGGATGGCCGGCAGGGCCCGAAAGCCGATCGTGCTCGGCGAGTACGGCGCCTTCAAGTTCGCGTACCCGTCGCCCGACGAGGGCGCAGCTGCTCTCGTCGACCTCCAGGTGCAGTCGTGCGCGGCCGGCTTCGACGGCTGGCTCTACTGGCTCGAGACCCCGCAGGATCGCGAGCTGTGGACGGGTGGGGCCGCGGGCGCGGCGATCAGGATTGCGATGTCTCCGCAGGCGCGACCCGATCCGTGCGTCTTCGGTGCGACGACCGTCCGCAACCTCGCGCAGGGCAAGCCCGTACGCGCCTCGCGGAGCGTTCCCTCGAGCCCACCCGAGCACGCCGTCGACGGAGACGCGGAGTCGATCTGGACGGCAGGGGAGGACGCGCCGCAATGGATCGAGATCGACCTCGGCTCCCCGTCGTCGGTGACGAAGATCGCCCTCTCGGTCTCCCAGTACCCCGAGGGCCAGACGCGACACCGTGTGCTCGGCCGAGCGCCGGGCGGCGACGACATCCTCCTCCACGAGTTCTCGGGTCAGACGAAGGACCCGGAGTGGCTCGAGTTCTCCCCTCCGCAGCCGTGGACGAACGTCCGCCATATCCGCGTGGAGACGGTCTCGAGCCCCTCGTGGGTGGCCTGGCGGGAAATTCGCGTGCTCGGCACGTCCGCCGGCTGAGCCGGCGGCGTCGCTCAGCAGCCGCGGCGCGTGGTCTCGGCCAGCCCGAGCTTGACCCACTCCACGGGCACGGCCAGCACGTTCCGCCACCACTCCTCGGGAGCACCGCGCAGCGCGAGCTTCGCGTCCGTGCAACGCGCGAACAGCCGCTCCGCACGGAAGAGGTGGTATCGCGAGCTGACGACGACGAGCGAGCTCCAGTCGCGCTTGTCGGCGAGGCCGGCCACCAGCCGCGCCTCGCCGCGCGTCGAGAACGGCGCAGCCTTGCGACAGACGACCTCGACCTTGCCGAGCTTCGCGCCCTTCCCGCCGTTCGCGCAGAAGGCGACTCGCCGGCCGTCCCGGCCGCTCGTGTCCTCCGAGACGACGAGCACCGGCGCGACGCCCTCGCGCACCAGCTCGAGGCCGACGTCGAGTCGCGTATCGCCGCCTGCGAGGACGACGACCGCGTCCGCGCGCGACACCGGGTCGTCGTCGCGGGCGAGGAAGAGCGCGCCGCCGATCGCGTAGCCGGCAACGAGAAGCAGGAAGGCGAGGGTCGTCAGGCTCCGCACGAGCAATGATTACCACCGTGCGCGTCATCTCCCTGCCTGGGCTGAGCCGACTCGTCGTGCACGCACAGGCGTACGCGCCCCGGAGAAGACGCGGAAAGACGGCCGAGGTGGAGCGTGCGATCGGGGATCTCTCGTGCGTCCAGCTCGATTCCATCTCGACCGTCGAGCGCAGCCACCGGATCGTGCTCGCGGGCCGCGTGGGCGCCTATCCCCGCGGCGCGATCGACCAGCTGCTGCGCCGCGGTCGGATCTTCGAGTACTGGGCGCACGAGGCATGCCTGCTGCCAGTGGAGGACTGGCCGCTTCACCGCGCGGCCATGGCGGACGGCGGGCGCAGCTGGTATGCGTCCGTGGAGCGCACGCACCCGCACCTGGAGGAGGATGTCCTGGAACGGGTCCGCGCCGAGGGGCCCCTCGGCTCGCGGCACTTCGAGGGCGAGGCCGTGGGCGACATGTGGCGGCTGAAGCCGGCCAAGGCGATGCTGATGCGCCTGTGGAACCGCGGCGACCTCGTGGTCGCGGGCCGCGACGGCTTCCAGCGCGTGTTCGACCTGCCCGAGCGCGTCCTGCCGCGGGAGGCGCTCGACGCGCCCCTGCCCTCCGAGCAGGAGCGGCTCCGGGCGCTGACGCTGAAGGCGGTGCGTGCCCGCGGCGCGTTGACCCGGGCCGGCGTGGTCGAGCACTGGCGCCTCAGGGGCGGTCTGCGCCGGATTCGCGCCGCAGTGGAGGGGCTCCTCGCGGACGGCCTGCTCGAGCAGGTGGGCGTCGAGGACGACGGCCCCCCGGTGCTCGTCTCGACCGGCGTCGATCTCGACCCGCCGTCACCATCGGCGGCGGTCCTCCTCTCCCCCTTCGACAACCTGCTGTGGGACCGGGCGTTCGTCCGACGCGTGCTCGGGTTCGACCACGTGATGGAGATCTACAAGCGCCCGCACGAGCGCCGTTTCGGCTACTACGTCCTCCCCTTCCTCCGCGGCGACCGCATCGCGGCCCGCGTCGACCTCAAGTCGGAGCGGGCCGCAGGCGAGCTGATCGTGAAGGCCGTACACCTCGAGCCGGGCGTCCGACGCTCCGGCGCATTCGACGACGCGCTCGACCGCGCGCTCGACCGGCTCCGCGACGCGGCCGGGCTCGAGCACGTCCGCCGCTGACGGCCGCCTGCCCGCATCTACCGACGGTGATCCGCGATGTCACGGATGCGCGGCGTGACGACGGACACATACTGAGACCATGGGTCGCCGTCTCGGCCTGCCCCTGGTCGTCGTCCTCAAGGCGACGACGATCGTGCTCACTGCGGTGGGCGCGTTCGGCGGCCTGGAGCGGTTCGAGGAGAAGGGCTTCGGCTGGCGCCTGCTCTGGTACCCGATCGCCGTGCTCGCGCTGCCCGTCGTCTGGCGGCTCGCGGCGCAGGCGAGGCCGTATCCGTACGCAGCGGACGCGCTGCTCACCGCGCCGTTCCTGATCGACGTGCTGGGGAACGTGGTCGACTTCTACGACAAGATCGGCTGGTGGGACGACGTCAACCATTTCGCCAACTGGCTGTTCCTCTCGCTCGGCGCGGGCGCGCTGCTGCTGCGGACGACCGTCGGCCCGCTGATCGCGGCGGGTCTCGTGATCGCGTTCGGCTCCACGCTGGTGATCCTCTGGGAGCTGGGGGAGTACATGACGTTCCTGCGCGGGAACGAGGAAGAGCTCCCCACCGCGTACCGCGACACGATCGGCGACATGACCTTCGGGCTCCTCGGCTCGCTGATCGCCGCCGGGGCGACCTGGTACGCCGTGCACCGCCAGCGCCGGCACGCGCGTGACACGGCCGTGCCGCCGTCGAGCGACCTCGCGGCGCCCGCCGCGTAGACGCCGCGCCTGCTGCCACCGGCCGGCGACCCCCGGGCCCCTTGAGGAGATCTTGAGCCGCGCCTGAGAGTGGGTTGACGCTCGCTTCCTACGGTGCGGGAGCTCGCAGGCACCACCCCAGGACAGATCGAGGAAGGAGCGGAGAGACGTGGGGAGTCATCGGCTACGTGGGAGAGCGCCCAGCGCGGGAGATCATGCTCGCCGGCCTCGCCCGCTCCGCACGTCAGGCACCGGAGGGGCCGGCAGGGCGATGCCCTCTCCGCACCGGTGGCGAAGCCGCTGCGATCAACTGATCGCCCACGCACGCACGTGGTCGCCCGCCGTCACACCGCTCAAGGGAGATGGAGCGGGCGCCGATAGTCCTGGAGTGCAAGACGCGCGGCACCTGCGGCCTGCGCGTGCGTCGAGGAGAACGCTGATTGCTCCCAGCGCCCGCGCAGCGACGCGCTGGCCGACGCGAGCCCCCGGCAGGAGGCCGTTCGCGGCTCATGCACGGCTCGAGGACGGCCGAGATCGCCACCACGGGGTCTCGCCGTGAGCGCCGGAGGCTCCCGGCGCATGGGAGCGACGGCCAAGAGCCCTCTGAGGGGCAGGGTCGGCCTCGCTGCCGTCGTCATCCTGCTCGTGGGCTTCGCCATCACCGCGTACGCGGTCAACGAGCTGAATCACAGCATCGCGCGCGCCAGGGAGCAGCGCCTCGTCGAGGCCGCCGATCAGTCGACGACGCTCTTCACGGCGGTGGCGCAGACGATCCAGACCCTGCTGACGACGGGCGGCGCGGTCGCCAGCGCGACGCACGGGAACGCGGACGCATTCCGCCGGTCGGTCGGCGGCGCCCTCAGCGACACGCCGATCATCACGAACGCGGTCCTGCTCGACCTCGCCGGCCGCCGTGTCCGGGTAGTCGCGACCGCAGGCCGCAAGCCCGATCACCTCGGCACGTGTGACGCCTCGTGCACCGCCGCCCTCCGACAGATCGCCCGTACCGGGGAGATGAACGTCGTCGCCTCCGGCACGAAGAACGGGGTGCGGAAGCTCGGCCTGGCGGACGTCCCGCGTCCTGGAAGCAGGTACGCCGTCTACTCCGAGATCTTCATCCCGACGGAGCTGTACAGCTCCTCGAACGTGCCGGACTCGATCGTCTACGCCTTCTACTTCGACGACGAGAACCCCTTGTCACTCGTCGCGAGCAACACCGCGGATCTCCCGATTCGCGGCCTGCGGCTCGTCCGGCCGATCCAGCTGGCCGGGCAGCATCCGACGATCGTGTTCGGCTCCAGCGAGGAGAGAGGCGCCTTCACCGTGATCATGCCGTGGCTCCTGCTGGGGACCGGGATCACCGTGTCGCTCGCGCTGGCGCTCCTGGTCGAGGGAATGCGCCGACGCCGGAACACCGCCCTGATCCTGGTCGACGAGCTGTTGGCGAAGAACGCCGAGCTCGATGCCAGCGACGCCGCGCTGCGATCGGCCGAGCAGCGGTACCGGTCGCTGGTGGAGGAGCTTCCCCTGGTCACGTACATCGACGAGGTCAACGAGCAGGCGTCGACGATCTACATCAGCCCACAGATCGAAGGTCTCCTCGGCTGGTCGGCCGAGGCCTGGCTCGAGGACGAAGGGTTCTTCGTGAAGCGCCTCCACCCGGACGACCGCGACCGCGTCCTCGAGGAGAACCGCGCCCACAACGAGCTGGGCAAGGAGTTCAGGAGCGAGTACCGCCTGGTCACCCGCGAGGGCGAGGCGCGCTGGGTGCTCGACGTCGCCGTGATCGAAGAGGCCGCTGATGGGGCTGCCGTTCAGAGCCGCGGGTTCATCCTCGACATCACCGACCGCAAGGAGGCGGAGCTCGCTCGGCTGGCGGCGGAGGTGGAGCTCCGCGAGCAGGCCGAGCTCAACCGCCATCAGGCCCTGCACGACCCGCTGACCGACCTCCCGAACAGGACGCTGTTCCGCGACAGGATCGAGCAGGAGATCCGCCGGGGCACCCGCGAAGGGAAGGGTGCGGCCGTCATGGTGATCGACCTCGATCGCTTCAAGGAGGTGAACGACACGCTGGGCCACGGGAGCGGCGACGCGCTCCTGCTCGGTCTCAGCAAACGGCTGCGGTCCTCGATTCGCGCCAGCGACACCGTGGCCCGGCTCGGCGGCGACGAGTTCGGCGTGCTCGCGCCAGGGGTCGGCGGCCCCGCGGAGGCGCTCTCGCTCGCAGACGCGATCCACAAGGCGCTGGAAGCGCCGGTGGGTGTCGCAGGGCTCGAGCTGGAGGTGACCGCGAGTGTCGGCATCGCGCTCTTCCCGCAGCACGGCGCCGATGTCGAGACGCTGATCCGCCACGCGGACGTGGCGCTGTACCGGAGCAAGGAGTCGCACTCCTCCGTGGTCTACAGTCCCGACCACGACCACTACTCGCCGACCCGGCTGCGGCTGCTGACCGGCCTTCGCCGGGCGATCGCGAACGGCGAGATCGTCGTCAACTACCAGCCGCAGACGAGCGCCTCCTCGGCCGTGATCCGCGGCGTCGAGGCGCTGGTGCGCTGGGAGCACCCCGAGCTCGGCCTGATCATGCCCGACCAGTTCATCCCGCTCGCGGAGCACACCGATCTCATCCGGCCGCTGACCTTCCACGTGCTCGACACGGCCGTCTCGCAGTGCGGCGCCTGGACGGACCGGGGCTGGGACATCGGAGTCGCGGTCAACGTCACGGGGCGCGACATCCTCGATGCAGGCTTCCC
>JAOUEK010000087.1 GCA_029858755.1 Thermoleophilia bacterium | reverse complement strand
CACAGACCGTCACGACCTCGGCGTTCTACTGTCTCGGATGGTCGCTGCACAGCTTCCTCTACATCAACGTCGGCGGGGCTGGGAAGAGCCACACGTCCGGCAACACGACGTGCACGTGAGCGCGAGATCCCGCATCGCACTCGGTCGCAGACCACGTGGATGGTTGCTGGCCATCGGGTCGCTCGTTGCGGCGATCGTGGCCACCGCGCTCGGCGCTCCGGCTCTTGGTGTGGTGCCGGGGCCCCTAGAAGGTCTTTTCCCGTGGGCCTCGAGTGACGCCGTACCCCCGGACGTCGCCGTCGAGCAGCGACAGTACTTCGGCGCCGTCTCGCTCTCCGACCGCGACGACGTCTCCTTCTGGCTCGTACCGGCGGGAGCGGGTGGCGCATGCGTTGCTCAGCGTGTCGTCGAGCGGGCCAAGGGTGTTCCGCCCCCTGCAGCTCCCGCAGCCTTCGCCAACCTCAACCTGGCGTGCTACCCGGAGACACCGCCGGACAGCGAGCTCGACGTGACCCTCGACTGGGTGCCCGCTACAGGCTCGCCGTGGGGGAGCATCTCCGGCGGCCCGAACGTCGTCGTCGTCACCGGGCGGGCCCCCGCACGCGTCACGAGCGTGACGCTGCACACGGGAGCGGGCGCACGCGCGCTCGGCCTCGTCGACGGCGTCTTCGCCGGCAGGCTCCCCGGTCTCGCGTCCGGCGTCGACCTGCCGGTCGGTGGCGCCGTCCTCGTCGGCGCGGACGCCGACGGCCACACCGTCGCCGCCACTGACCTGCAGACACTGCACGCGGCGGCCACTCCGCGGTAGGTACCACTCCGCGGCGAGTCGGGGAGCTGCGGGCGGTTGCGGACGGCGGCGGGCCTGGTGCCGTAACTGCCGGAAATCCCGGCTATACTCCGCGATTCCCCATGACCAACGACACCGTGGAAAAGCCAACGACGACCGAGGACGGGGTCTGGACGACCGGCCCCGACGGCGAGCTCGTCCCCGACTACGACGCGACCTTCCCCACGATCAACGAGGGCGAGGTCGTGCACGGCACCGTCGTCCGCGTCGACAAGGACGAGGTGCTCGTCGACATCGGCTACAAGAGCGAGGGCGTGATCCCGGTCGCGGAGCTGTCGATCCGGCGGAGCGTGAACCCGGCCGACGAGGTCTCCGTGGGCGACGAGATCGACGCGCTCGTGATGACCAAGGAGGACGCCGAAGGGCGGCTGATCCTCTCGAAGAAGCGGGCGCGGTTCGAGCTCGCGTGGAAGGCGATCGAGGGCGCCGCCGAGAGCGGCGACCCGGTCAACGGCCGTGTGATCGAGGTCGTCAAGGGCGGCCTCATCCTCGATCTCGGCGTCCGCGGGTTCCTGCCCGCGTCGCTCGTCGACATCCGGCGCGTGCACGACCTGGACGACTTCCTCGGCAAGGAGCTCCGCTGCAAGGTGATCGAGCTCAACCGGTCGCGGAACAACGTGGTGCTCTCGCGCCGTGCGGTGCTCGAGGACGAGCGCAAGGAGATGCGCCAGGCGATCCTCGACCGCCTCAGCCCCGGCGACGTGGTCGAGGGCACGATCTCCAACATCGTGGACTTCGGCGCCTTCGTCGACCTCGAGGGCATGGACGGGCTGATCCACATCTCCGAGCTCTCCTGGTCGCACGTCAACCACCCGTCCGAGGTGCTGGATATCGGCCAGACGGTCGAGGTGAAGGTGCTCGACATAGACCGCGAGCGCCAGCGCATCTCGCTGGGGCTCAAGCAGACGCAGGCCGACCCGTGGCAGCAGGTGCTCGACCACTACGAGGAGGGAGACGTCGTCGAGGGTCGCGTGACGAAGGTGGTCACGTTCGGCGCCTTCGTCGAGATCCTCCCCGGCGTGGAGGGGCTCGTCCACATCTCCGAGCTCGCGAGCCACCACGTCGAGAACCCGCGCGAGGTCGTCTCGCAGGGCCAGCCCGTGAACGTGCTCGTGCTCGAGGTCGACGGTGACCGCCGGCGCCTCTCGCTCTCGCTGAAGCGGGTCGAGGAGGGCGCGACGCCGTTGCCCCGCCCCGACGGGCAGCCGTCCGTGCACGACGTGCCCACGCCGGACTTGAAGCTCTCCGAAGAGGCATTCCCGACGACGGTCGCGGCCGTCGGGGAGCCTGCGGAGGCAGTAGCCGAGTCGGACGCGGAGCCGGAGGCGGAGGCCGAGGCAGCAGCGCAGGTCGAGGTGCTCGCCGCAGAGGAGGAGACAGCCGCGGTCGCGGCCACGGTGGACGCCGAGGTCGAGGTCGTGACGGACACCGAGGCGCCGGCCGAGCCTGCGGACGTCGAGCCCGCGGACGTCGAGCCTGCGGACGCCGAGCCCGAGGTCGACGAGAGCTCCTCGTAGGGCGGGCGTGCCTCGCGGAGGGCCGCGGAGGCCGATCGCGGTCGCGATCACGGGCGGCATCGGCGCCGGCAAGTCGACCGCGCTCGCCGCGTTCCGCGCGCACGGCGCAGCGACCGTCTCCAGCGACGAGATCGTCCACCACCTGCTGGCCGCGGACGACGCCGTCCGCGACGCGCTGGTGGAGCGATTCGGCGACGAGATCCTCGGCGACGACGGGCGCCCCGATCGCACCGCGATCGGTCGCAGGGTCTTCGGCGACTCCGAGGCGCTCGCCTGGCTGGAAGGGCTGTTGCACCCGCTCGTCTCGTCGGAGTACCTCCGGTGGCGGGAGCAGCTCGCAGCGCTCCCGGAGCCCCCGGAGGTCTGCGTGACCGAGGTGCCGCTGCTCTACGAGGTGGGCGCCGAAGAGCGCTTCGACGCGGTGATCGTGGTCACCGCGCCCGCAAAGCTCCGGGAGCAGCGGCGCCGCGTCCCGCGCGACGACCGGGACGAGCGCCTGCTTCCCGACCGCGAGAAGGTGGCTCGGGCCGACTACCACTACCAGAACATCGGGAGCTTCGAGGACCTGGACGCGTGGGTCGTCGAGACGATGGAGGATCTCCGCCGCCGGGTGCCCGGTCCCGGCACTGTTGGGGAGTGAGGCGCGCGCTCGTCATCGTGCTGGTGGGCGCGGTCGCGCTCGCCGCCTCGGCGGCGTACGTGCTTCGCAGCGAGCCGAGCTGGTACCTCCGCGCCCGCTACCCGCTCCGCTACGAGGCGATCGTGATCGGGCACGCGCGGAACTACGACCTCGACCCGGCGCTGCTCGCCGCCGTGATCTACACGGAGAGCCGGTTCGACGCGCGTGCCGAGTCATCCGCCGGGGCGGTGGGGCTGATGCAGCTCCTTCCGGAGACGGCGAATGGGATTGCGCTGCGCACGGGCGGCGCGCGCTTCGTCGCCTCGGACCTGCTCGACCCGGAGATCAACGTCCGCTACGGGTCCTGGTACCTGCGCAGCCTGCTCCGCCGCTACGGCGATCTGGAGACGGCGCTCGCCGCCTACCACGCCGGGCAGGGCAACGTCGACCGCTGGCGGGCACAGGGGCTCGGGGTGCGGTTCCCCGAGACCCGGGCGTACGTGGGCAAGGTGCTCCGGCTGCGGTTGGTCTACCGCAGCGCCTACGCTGCCGAGCTCGCCTTGCGCTGAGCGCGCCGGCGCCGCGCGCCTCGCGGCGCGATCGCGTCCTCCGCCAGCACGACCACCGCGTCGGCGTCGGGCGGGTCGAAGCCCATGCCGCGCTGCACGACGATCCCGTCGACGACGAGCCCGAGGAAGCGGCCGAGCTGGTCGACGGTCAGGTCGTCGCGGACGCTTCCCTCCGCCTGCCCTGCCTGGAGCAGGGAGTGCACACGCTCGCGCACGCCCGGAGCGGCTCGCTCCTGCCACTGCTGTCGGAAATCGGGGTCGGCGCGTAGGCGGCGCCCGAACTCGAGGTACACGGCGAGCCAGTCGGCGTCTTCCTCGGTGACCGCGCGCACGAGCGCCTCGAACCCCTCGTCGGCGAAGAGCGAGAGCAGCCGGTGGTTGTCTCGCCGTGCCAGCTCGACGAAGAGCTCCTCCTTGGAGGGGAACCAGTTGAAGATCGCGCCGCGCGAGAGCCCGATCTCCTCTTCGAGCCGCGCCACGGTCGCGCCCTCGTAGCCGTACTGGGCGAAGCAGCGCCGCGCGCCCGCGAGGATGCGGTCGATCCTCTCCGCTCTCTGCTCCTCGCTGATCTTCGGCATGCCCTCATTTTACAAAACAGTACGTACGTCTTATTATCGACTCGTGGCTGATCCCCGCGACGCCAGGTATGCGGAGCTGCTCGTCGACGAGTGTGTCGGCGTGCAGCCCGGCTGGCAGGTGCTCGTGATCTCGTCCCCCGAAGGTCGTCCGCTGGTCGAGGAGATCGCCGCGCTGATCGGCCGCCGGGCTGCCTACGCGAACCTCCGCATCGGCTTCGGCGGTCTCGGCAGCCTCAGCTGGGCGAAGGAGGCGCCGATGGAGCTGCTCGCGACGATGCCCGACGTCGACCGTCACGCGATCATGACCTGCGACGCGCTGATCCAGGTGCAGGCTCCGGAGAACACGCGCGAGGGTGCGGGTCTCGCACCCGAGCGACTCCAGGCACTGCAGCTGGCATTCGCGCCGGCACTCCAACGGCTGGCGAACGAGGGCGTGCCGTGGGTCGGCTGCCAGTACCCGACGCCGGCCCTCGCACAGGAGGCGGGGATGTCCACGCAGGACTTCGCCGACTTCCTCTACGGCGCGTGCCTGCTCGACTGGGACGCGGAGCGCGTGCGAATGCGGCGCTACGCCGACCGCTTCGACGCGGCGACGACGGTGCGCATCGTCGCCGCCGGCACCGACCTGACGCTCTCGATCGAGGGCAGGCGAACCGAGGTCGACGCCGGCGGCAAGAACGTGCCCGGTGGGGAGTTCTTCACCTCCCCGGTGGAGGACTCCGCCGAGGGCGAGATCGCGTTCACGGAGTTCCCCGCCGTGTACGGAGGACGTGAGTTGCAGGGGATCCGCCTCCGCTTCGAGAGCGGCCGCGTCGTCGATGCCTCGGCGGACACGAACGAGGAGTTCCTGCGGCAGGTGCTCGACCAGGACGAGGGCGCGCGGTTCCTGGGCGAGCTCGGCATCGGCTGCAACCCCGGCATCACGCGCTACATGCGCAACACCCTCTTCGACGAGAAGATCGACGGCACCGTGCACCTCGCGCTGGGCAAGGGCATCGCCGAGGTTGGCGGCACGAACGAGTCGGCGATCCACTGGGACATCGTCAAGGACCTCCGCGACGGCGGGCGCATCGAGCTCGACGGCGAGGTCGTGCAGCAGGACGGGCGCTGGCTCGTCTGAAGGCGCCGCGCCGCGATGCCCTCGCCGCTCCGCCAGCGCTCGATCGGGGCGCTGATCACCGCCCAGGTCGTCTCTGCGCTCGGCACGCAGATGACCTTCCTCGCGCTTCCCTGGTTCGTCCTCGAGACGACCGGGTCGGCGACCCGCATGGGCGTGGTGCTGGCCGTCGAGATCCTCCCCGTGGCGGTGCTCGGCATCCCGAGCGGCGCGATCGTGGCCCGGCTCGGCGCCCGCAACACGATGCTGCTCGGCGACCTCGCGCGGGCGCCGCTGATGGTGTCGGTGCCGCTGCTGCACCAGGCGGGGCTGCTCACGTTTCCGCTGTTGCTGGTGATCGTCGCGCTCGTCGGGGTCTTCATCGCCCCCTACTTCTCGTCCCAGGTGCTCGTGCTGCCGGAGATCCTCGGCGACGACGAGCGCCTCGTCAGCCAGGCCAACGCGATCGTCGAGGGGGCGCGGCGCGCGACCGCCCTGCTCGGGCCGGCGCTGGCGGGTGTCCTGATCGCGACGATCGGCGCCACGAACGTCCTCTACGTCGACGCCGCCACCTTCCTGATCTCCTTTGCGGTGCTCGGCCTGTTCGTGCCGCAGCACGAGCCGGCCCAGCCCGACGAGACGAGTCGCGGGGTGCTCGCGGGGATCCGCTTCCTCTTCCGCGACCGGGTGCTGCGCGTGCTCGGTGTCACGGCGATGGTGGCCAACGGCCTGGGGATGATGCTGGCGGCGGGGCTGCCGGTGCTTGCCTTCGAGGAGTTCGACGGCAGCTCCCGTGTCGCGGGCGCGTTCTTCGCGGCGCTCGGGGCGGGGGCGGTCGCCGGCAGCATCGTCGCGGTGCGCGTCGTGGGCCGCCACGACCCGCTTCGCCTGGGCGCCACCGCCTTCGTGGCGCTCACCCTGCCCGTGTTCGTGCTCGGCCTGGAGTTGCCGGTCGTCGGCGTGATGGCCGCGCTCGCCGTGTCGTCGTTCTTCGGCCCACTGGTCAACGCCCCGCTGATCGCGGTGATCACGACGCGAACGCCGCCACGGCTCCGGCCCAAGGTGACGACCGCGGTGATCACCGTCGCCATGCTCGCCGGTCCGGTCGGGTACGCGATCGCAGGACCGCTGCTGGAGAGCCTCGGCCCACGGACGGTGTTCCTGATCGTCGCCGCCGGGCAACTGCTCGCCACGATCCCCTTCGCCGCGGTCGCCTTCCGCCAGCCGCCGGCGGCCGCGCCGGAGCCGGCCTGACGGCTACCCGGCCGGCGTCGGCACGTCGCTCGTCATGTGCCACCACAGGTTGTCGAGCATCCGCGTCACCGGCGCGACGAGCAGCGACGAGCAGAAGTCGAGGGTGCCCGCCGAGAAGACGCGGGCGCCTGCGTCGGTCTCGTAGTAGGCCATCTCGCCGTGCAGGCCGGGGCCGAAGAGGCTCGGCACGAGCCCGACGAGGATCGTCCCCTCCGGCGAGTCCTCGGTGATGCCGTCGACCTCGATCCCGTAGCCGCCCACCTGGTCGCCGAGCGTCGACTCGGCCCCGAGCCCCGTCCCCTCGAAGAGCCACGGCACGCGGTCGGCGCCGACGAGGTAGTAGACGCCCTGCCGCGAGCCGTCGTCGTTCGCCCGGTACTGGACACCGAGCAGGCGCGCCTCGGGCCGCCCGAGCTCGCGCCACAGCCCGACGCGGCGGAGCTCCCGTCCCCGCCGCTCGACCTTCCAGAAGAAGTTGTTCGCGGACAGGAACACGAGCCGACCGCCCAGGTCGCGAAAGCGCTCCACGGCGTCGTACTCACGCTCGGTCACGTACTCCGTGTGCCCGGGGAAGACGACGAGGTCGTACGCGCGCCGCAGCGCGTCGCCGCCGATCGTCTCCACGTCTTCCTCGCTGAGGAACTCCGGGTCGTGGCCACGCTTCTGCAGCCAGCGCAGGAACGGGAAGTCGTAGCGGCGAAACCGCGGCGGGACGCCGCGGTCGCGGTACGGGCGGTCGAGCGCGACGGCAGGTGCCCCGCCCGCGTACCACGTGTCGCCCCACCCGTCGCCGTCGGCGTCGTAGAAGTTGTAGGCCTGCCACGTGTTCGTGGGCATCACGACCGCGACGCGGCTCGACGTGCCGAGTGCCGCCGGCCGGAGCACGAAC
>JAOUEK010000086.1 GCA_029858755.1 Thermoleophilia bacterium | reverse complement strand
GGACGGCGGGGACGCAGTTCGCGACGGCCAGCCCGTGCTCGGCCAGCAGCGCCCGGTTTGCGTCGTCGTCAGGCGGCAGCTTGAACTCCCAGATCCCGATCGCGTCGAAGCCTGCGGCCGCGTATGCGGCGACGTCCTCCGCGAACGACGCACCCACCGTCGAGATCTCCGAGAGGCCGAGGCGCACGCTAGCGTCCTGGAATCTTTGCAAGAAGACGCTTGGCGAGCGGCGGCTTCGTCAAGGCCTTCGCCACGAGGTATCCGGAGCCGCCGCCGAGCCCCGGGCCTGGGTGCGTGCTCGCGCCGACCAGCCACAGGCCGTCCACCGGTGTCCGATGCCCCGGCGTCTCGGCCAGGGGGCGCCAGAGGAGGTTCTGGTCGAGCGCGCACGAGCCGGCGTAGATGTCCCCGCCGACGAGGTTGCAGTTCAGGGCCTCGATGTCGGCGGGGGAGAGCACGACGCGCTTCAGCGTGGCGCGCTCGAGATTGGAGATCGACGCGCCCAGCCGCGCGACGATGCGGTCCGCGTACGCCTCGCGCAGCTCGTCCGTCCAGCTGCCGTCGCCGACGTCGAGCTCGCCGGCGGCGTCCCCCTTCACCCGCCCCGCGGGCAGCTCCTGCAGCTGGATCCAGACGATCGACGTCCCGTCCGGCGCCCGCGACGGGTCGACGGCACAGGGCTGGCCGCACACGATCGTGGCCTCCGCCGGCAGCAGTCCGCGCTCCGCCTCGTTGACGGCGCGCGAGACACCGTCGAGCCCCGGCGTGACGTGGACGATGGCGGCCCGGGAGAGCTCGTCAGCCCGGTCTCCGCTCCACTTGGGCGGTGCGTCGAGCGCCAGGTGGATCTGCATCTCGGCGCGGCCGTAGCGGAACCGCTCGGCGGCGGCCGTCACCGGCGCCGGGACACCGCCGTCTGCGAGCAGGCGGCCGTAGAGCTGCGTGGGCGTCACGCCTGCGACCACCGCGCGCCCTGCAGAGATCACCTCCCCGTCGGTCAGCCGCACGCCCGTCGCGCGACCTCCCGCGACGAGCACGCGCTCGACGTCGGCGCCCGAGCGCACCTCGCCGCCCGCGTCGCGGACGATGCCCGCCAGCCCCTCCACGAGCGCCCGACCGCCGCCCTTCGGGACGGGCATCCCCCCGAGCTGCAGCGCGGCTGCGATCACCTGGGTCATGAAGCCGGACGTCGCCTGGTCGGGGCCGAGCCCGGTGTGCAGCACCCAGGGCGCGAGCAGCCCGTGGGCCCGCTCGCTCGCGAACGTCGCCGTCACCCAGTCGCGGCAGGTCACGAGCGTGCCCCCGGCGAACTCGAGCAGGCCGCGGCGGCCGAGGCGGCGGTACGCCGTGCGGCCGAGCGAGAGGCCGGCGCTCGACCAGAGCTCGGTTCCGAGCAGGCCGAACGCGAGGTCGGCGTTCGCCATGAAGCCGTCGAAGAACGCCTGCCACGCAGCGCCGTCACCGGCGGCGTGGCGGTCGAGCTCAGCCACGTTGCCCTCGAGCGACGCCCACACGAACGCCGCGGACCCGTCCGGGTAGGCGGTGCCGGTGGGGAGGTCCGTGTTCAGGTACTCGACCCCGCGACGGTCGAGGGCGTCCTTGAGCTCTCCGTAGGCCGCGCCCCCCGTCCACAGCGGGTGCCACGAGGCCAGCACCTCGTGCGTGAAGCCGGGCAGCGTGAGCTCGTCGCTCGTGTAGATGCAGCCGCCGAGGCGCTCCTCCCGCTCGAGCACGCAGACGCTCCAGCCCTCCTGTGCAAGCAGCGCGGCCCCGGCGAGCGCATTCACGCCCGAGCCGACGAAGACGGCGTCGTAGGCGGCCATCGAGGGCGAGCATATCGCGGGCGGATCCTCCTTGACATGTCACCAAGCGGTCTGCGAGGTTTCAGGACATGCTTCTTCGAGAGGTCGAGTACGCGCGTCCGTCCACCATCGAGGAGGCAGTCGCGCTCCTCACCGAGCACGATGGGGCACGTGCCCTCGCAGGGGGCCAGACGCTCGTCAACGTGATGAAGGCCCGGGCCGCCTCGCCCGATGTGCTCGTCGACCTCGCCGACCTCGACGAGCTGAGGACGATCTCGTTCTCGGCCGACGGCGGGACGCTCGAGATCGGCGCGATGGTCACGTGCACCGCGCTCGCCGCGTCGTCGGAGGTCGAGGTCGCGCGCCCCGTGCTGGCGGAGGTCGCGTCCACGATCGCCGACGTCCAGGTGCGGAACCGCGGCACGATCGGCGGCAACGTCTGCGTCAGCGACCCCACCAACCACTTCCCGCCGCTGCTCTCGGCGCTCGACGCCTCGTTCACCGTGCGCGGCGCGGCCGGCGAGCGCGTCGTCCCCGCCGGCGAGTTCTTCGTCGGCGTGTACATGACCGCGGTGGGCGAAGGCGAGCTGCTGACGAAGGTCTCGGTCCCGACCCGGAAGCCGGGGACCGGTGACGCGATGGCCGGGCTCACGCTCGGCGCTCACGGCACGTACGTGGTCAGCGCCGCCGCCACCGTCGGGCCGGAGGGGGCGCGCGTCGTGATCGGGTGCGTGTCGAGCACGCCGGTGCGCGCCACCGCGATGGAGGAGCGGCTCGCCGGGGGCGACTACTCGCAGTCCGCCGTGAAGGCGGCCGCGGAGGGCCTGGGGGCCACCCTCGAGCCTCCCTCCGACGTGCACGCCTCCGCCGACTATCGCCGTGCGCTCGCCGAGGTGTCGGCCGTGCGCGCCGTCCTGCAGGCAGCCGAGAGAGCGAAGGGGTGACCGTGGCCGCGACACCGACCGCAACGAGCGTCGTCTCGCTCGAGATCAACGGAGAGGCCGTCGAGCTGGAAGTCCCCTCGTCACGGCTGCTCGTGCACCTGATCCGCGACGACCTCGACCTCACGGGGACGCACATCGGCTGCGACACCGGGAACTGCGGCGCCTGCACCGTCCACGTCGACGGCGTCCCGGTGAAGAGCTGCATGATGCTCGCCGTCCAGGCCCAGGGCACGCGGATCACGACCGTCGAGGGTCTCGCCCCGGACGGGGAGCTGACCCCGCTGCAGCAGGCGTTCTCGGCCGCCCATGCGCTGCAGTGCGGCTACTGCACGCCGGGGATGCTGATGAGCGCCTCGGCGCTGCTCGAGCAGAACCAGAGCCCGAGCGAGGAGGAGATCAAGGTGGCCCTCCAGGGGAACATCTGCCGCTGCACCGGCTACTGGAACATCGTGGAAGCTGTGCAAGAGGCGGCGAAGGGTGGTGCGGCGTGAGCGCGACGGAGACGCAGGAGACGACGCTCCAGAAGGGGTTCATCGGACAGAGCGTCCCGCGCAAGGAGGACAGCCGCCTGGTGCAGGGCCAGGGTGTCTTCTTCGACGACGTCAAGCGCCACAACATGGGCTACCTGCACTTCGTGCGCTCGCCGTACGCGCACGCCCGGATCACCTCCATCGACGTCTCGGCGGCGCTCGAGCTGCCCGGGGTGTACGGGACGCTGACGGGGGACGAGGTTGCCCTGCAGACGGACCCGTTCTTCCAGATCGCGGCGCCGCCCGGTGGTCATGTGAAGGACTACGCGCTCGCCGTCGGCCGTGCGCGGTACCTGGGCGAGCCGGTCGTCGCCGTCGTGGCAGAGTCCCGCGAGCGGGCGCGCGACGCGGCAGAGCTGGTGATGGTCGACTACGAGCCGCTGGACGTGATCGTCGACGCGCGCAAGGCGCTCGACGACGACGCTCCGCTGCTCCACGAGGAGGCCGGGACGAACATGTCGTACACCGGGCTCTGGGAGTGGGGCGACGTGGACGAGGCGTTCGCGGGCGCCGACCACGTCGTGCGCATCTCCGAGCTCCACTTCGACCGCTTCAACTCGACGCCGCTCGAGCTCGACGGCGCGCTCGTCGAGTTCAACCGCGGCACCGGGCAGTGGACGATGACCACCAACAACCAGTTACCGGGCTTCGCGGTGATCATGATGGCGCCTGCGATGCGGGTCGGCATCGACAAGCTGCGCATGGTCACGCAGGACATCGGCGGCGGCTTCGGCAACAAGATCACCTCGCACCCCCAGCTCGTCGCCTGCTGCCTGCTGGCCCGGAAGCTGAACCGGCCGATCCAGTGGACCGAGTGGCGCACCGAGTTCCACCAGTCGATGTCGCACGGCAACGAGCGGTGGTTCCACGACGTCGAGGTCGCCGTCACCGCCGACGGCGAGCTGACCGGGCTGCGCTGCAAGGCCCTCGACGACGCAGGCGCGTACCTCCGTTACGAGCCGCTCGGCGGCGTGATCTGGTCGCAGGTCGTGCCCGGCCTCTACGGCTGGCGGAACATCAGCGTCGAGTTCACGCAGGTGATGACCAACAAGGCGCCCGTGTCCCCGAACCGCGGCTACTCGCGGATGCAGCAGCTGTGGCTGACGGAGCGCGTGATCGACATCGTCGCCGCCGAGCTCGGCTTCGACCCGGTCGAGATCCGCAAGCGCAACTACATCAAGGCCGAGCAGATGCCGTACGAGACGCCGAACGGGTGCGTCTACGACTCGGGTGACTACGCCCGCTGCCTGGACATCGCGCTCGACCTCGTCGGCCACGACTCACTCGAGGCGCGGCGCGCCGACGCCGCCTCCCGCGGGAAGCTCCTCGGCTTCGGCATCGGCTCCACGCTCGACTCCGGGACCAACAACTTCGGACAGTCGCAGCTCCTGAACCCCGACCTGCAGTTCTCGGGGAACAACGAGGTGGCGACGGTGAAGCTCGACATCTTCGGGGAGGTCGTGGTCACGCTGGGCACGACACCGCAGGGGCAGGGCCACGAGACGACCGCCGCCCAGGTCGTGGCGGGGATCCTCGGCTGCGACGTCGACGCCGTGACGGTACGGGCGGGCCACGACACGTACTGGAACTCGCACGCCGGCTTCTCCGGTACGTACGCGAGCCAGTTCGCGGTCACCGGCCTCGGGGCGGTGAAGGGCGCCGCGGAGATGCTCGCAGGCCAGATGAAGACGCTCGCCTCCTGGGTGCTCGGCTGCGAGGTCGACGACATCGAGCTCGCCGACGGCTTCGCCCGCATCAAGGACAACCCGGAGGCGGCGCTCCCGTTCATGGCGCTCGGCGCGATCCCGAACGCGAACAACGCCGGCTTCCCCGAGGACCCGCCCACGATGAACTGCCGCTTCGTCTACCGGCCGCCGTTCCAGGTGCCCGACAAGGAGCGGAAGTTCGGGAACCTGACGCTCACCTACGCGACGCAGATCCATGCGTGCCTGGTCGAGGTCGACCCCGAGACGGGCGCCTACGAGATCGTCGACTACGCCGCCGTCGACGACTGCGGCACGCGGATCAACCCGAAGATCGTCGAGGGCCAGGTGATGGGCGCGACCGCGCACGGCATCGGCGCCGCGATCTGGGAGACGTTCGCCTACGACGACGAGGGCAACCTGCTCACGCCCAACTTCTACGACTACCACGTGCCGCACGTGATGGACATGCCGCCCCTCAAGACCGCGGCCATCGAGTCGCCGTCGCCGTTCACGCCGCTCGGCGCGAAGGGCATGGGCGAGGGCGGCGGGGGCGCGATCCACTGCATCTGCTCGGCCGTGCAGGACGCGCTGCGCTCCGGCGGCCACGACGTGTTCGTCCATGACAGCCACAACCCGTACCACCGCGTCTGGGAGATGCTTCGCAATCCCGGGCCGGCGCGGGCCAACGTCGAGGTGAAATCCAGGTGAGAGTCGAGGGGACGAAGGAGCTGCCGGCCTCCCGCGAGGTCGTGTGGAACGTGATCAACGACCCGGCGCAGATGGCCGGGCTGATGCCCGGTGTGGAGAGCTTCGAGATCACCGACGACCGCCACTGGACGGCCAAGGTGAAGGTGCCGCTCGGCCTCGGCGGGCTGAAGATGACGATGAAGTTCGAGAAGCTCGAGGAGCGGCCGCCCGAGTTCGCGTCGCTGAACGCGAAGGGAACGGGCGTCGGCGCGATGATGAACATGACCACCCAGTTCACGCTGACCGGAGAAGGCGACCACACGTCGATGGCCTGGGAGGCCGACGTGAAGATCGCCGGGCCGGTCGGGGCGATGGGGCAGCGCGTCCTGCAGCCGATCGTCAACCAGCAGGTCGGCAACGTGCTCGCCGCGCTCGAGCAGCAGGTCACGGCTGCTGCGGCGGGCGACTCCGGCGCGCCCGACGGCTGATCCAGCGCCCGAAGGGTGCCCTCGAGGAGCACGTCTCGAGCCTTGTAACTGATCGTCACAAGGCTCGAGTCTCGGTGTCCCTCGTCCTCAGCGGGCGGTCGCGCCCGTGCGCGAGAGGCCGCTGAGGCGCTCCCTCGTGCGCTGTGCCGAGACGAGGTTGCCCTTGCGCCCGTAGCGGTCGAGCGCCTGCTCGAGCGCCGCTGCCGCCCCATCCGGCTTCCCGGCCAGCAGGAGCACTTCCGCGAGGTCGGCGTACGCGTCTGCCTGGAGGTTGAGCGCGTCTCCTCCGTCGCCGATCGCGACCGCCTCGCGTGCCACCTGCTCGGCCTCGGCGTGCTCACCGCGGCGCGCGAGGACCTTCGCCTTCGCCTGTCGCCACAGCACGCGTGGGTTGACAGCGCCGGTCGGGGCAGCCGCCTGTGCTCGCTCCAACCACTCGTCTGCCTCCTCGTCTCGGCCGAGCGCGAGCAAGGCGAGCGCGAGCATGGAGGAGAACTCCAGGAAGTTGCCGAGCTCTCCCGTGGCGAGAACGCGCTCGCACATCTCACGGCCCGCGGCCTCGGCCAGCAGGTAGTCGCCCTCGAGCATCGAGACGTAATAGCGGCGAAGCGCGAGGATCAACGGACCCCTGATCGAGCCCAGCTCGGCGAGTCGCTCGGCGGAGCGGGCCTGCAGCTCGCGCGCCTCGTCGAACCGGCCGAGCATGGCCAGGAAACGCGAGCGCAGGGGCAGCACGCTCTGCCGCTCGAGGTGCGGGTGCTCGTCGAGCCACCGGAGACACTCGTTCACCGGTGTCGCGCCTTCCTGTTGGGCCGCCACGTAGTTGTTCTCCCCGAAGCGGGCGATCATGTCCGCTCCCGCCCGGCGCGCGTGGGTGACGATACGCTCGGCGGTCGCGAGGATGTCCGCCCACGGCTGCGCTTGCGTCTCCTGGGCCATGAGGATCGTCGAGTACACGACAGACAGCCCCCAGTCGTCGCCGGAGGCCTCGAACACCTGTCGCGCGTCGTCCGCGAGTGCTCGAGCGCGATCCGCGGCCGCCGTCGTCCCCTCGTAGACGAGCTCGTAGGCCGCGTGATCCACGCGCAGGGCGAGCTCGCCGGCGTGGTCGCCCGCACGAGCCGCGCGCTGCGCCGCGTCGAGGAAGCCGGAGAGGACGCGCTCGGGGCCTTCGCCGGCCTGGAACCGCGACCAGCCCAGATCGACCTCCAGCCGCGGGTCGCAGGCGCCGTCTGGAAGCACACCGGCGGC
>JAOUEK010000085.1 GCA_029858755.1 Thermoleophilia bacterium | reverse complement strand
ACGGTCGCCATGGCAGTCAGCGACGTCCAGAGGCCGATCGCCCGCCCCGCCTCCTCCGCCCAGACGACGCGGAGCAGCGCCAGGCTCGTCGTCGTCAAGGCGGCGGCGCCGACGCCCTGGAGCACGCGGGCGGCCAAGAGCAGGCTCGCACCCGGGGCCACCGCGCACCCGAGTGACGCGACCGCGAAGACGACGACGCCGACGGTAAAGGTGCGCCGGAGCCCGAGCCGATCTCCCGCCGCGCCCCCGACGAGCAGGAGTGCGGAGAGGGCGAGGGAGTAGCCGAGAACCACCCACTGCTGCCCTGCGAGGCCGAGGCCGAGGTCGACCTCGATGCGAGGCAGAGCCACGATGACGACCGTCGCGTCGAGGAAGGCGAGCGCCGAGCCGAGGCCCGTGGCGAGGAGCGTCAGCCTACGTGCGCGGACGATGGACGGTGTCACGACGAGACGCTACGTGATCACGACGCCGCCCAGTCGAGTCCGCTCAGTCGAGCAGCCTGTAGCCCACCCCCCACACGTTGACCACGAACCGGTCGGTGTCGAGCCGACAGAGCTTGCGTCGGAGGCGGGAGGCGTGCGAGTCGACGGTCCGCGTGCGGAGGGACGTGCGCACGCCCCACACGTCACGGAGAAGCTCCGCCTTCGTGAACACGCGGTGCGGATCGCGGGCGAGGCACACCGCCAGCTCGAACTCGCGCCCGGCGAGCGGCACGGGCACGCCACGCACGAGGACCTGCCGCGCACGCAGGTCGACGACGACGTCGCCTGCCTCCAGCACGTCCGCCTGCCCCAGACGAGAGCGGCGCAACAGGGCACGCATCCGCGCCAGCAGCTCCGGGTAGACGTCACGCTCGCAGACGTCGTCCGCGCCCTGCTCGAGGGCGCGCACGCGTGCCACCGGGTCGGCGCCGGGGTCGGTGAGCATGATCACCGGCACGTTCCGGTCCCAACGGCGTCCCGGCTCACCGGCGCGGAGCTTCCGGCACAGGTCCGGCTCCGCGAGGATCACGATGTCCGGAGCAGCCCGCTCCGCGAGGTCGAGCGCGCGGCTTCCCCACGGGGCGTCGAGCACGTCGAAGCCGTCGGCGCGGAGATGCCGCTCGAGGTACGAGCGGGACGAGGGCTCGGGGTCTGCGAGGAGGACGGCGCCGGCCTGCACGCGGTCGAGGCTAGGCGTCGTCGAGCGTCTGCGCCAGATGTCCTTTGCGGCGGAACTGCGCCAACTCGTCCCCAGCGAGGTCGTGCTCGGCGAAGCAGCCCGATGTCGGGGACGGGCCGCTCGCCGAGGCCGGCCGACGGAGGCAGGCCCTCGGGCATCATGGACGGATGGCGCTGCTCGCAGCCCTCGCGCTCGCCGTCGTGGCCGGCTGGACGGCCGGCGCGTCCCTCGACGAGCCCCGCACCGAGGTTGCCGCGGCAGTGCTGCGCGGGGAGATCGTCGTCGTCGGCGGGTTTCTCGAGAGCGGCGCCAACAGCCGCCGGGTGGACGCCTACGCGGCTGCGACGGACACGTGGCGCCGGCTGCCCGACCTGCCGGTGAGCGTCGACCACGCGGCTGCCGCCTCCTACCGCGGGCGCCTCGTCGTCGTGGGCGGCTACGGGGCCGACCGCCGGCCGCTGCGCGCGGCGTTCCTCTACGACGGGACGCGCTGGCGGCGGCTGCCGCCGCCTCCTGCGGCGCGCGCCGCCGCCGCTGCGGCGGCGACGAAGGACGGCCGCGTGTACGTCGTCGGCGGCCGCGACGAGCGGGGGCTCGCCCGGGAGATGCTCGTCCTCGACCTGCGGACGCTCCGCTGGCGCGCGATGCCCGGGCCGACGCCGCGGGAGCACCTGGCCGCGACCGCGTTTCGCGGCCGTGTCGTCGCCCTGGGCGGGCGCACGGCCGGCTACGACACGAACGTCCGCGCCGTGGAGGCGTTCGATCAGCGCCGCGGCCGCTGGCAGGCGCTTCCTCCCCTGCCCGCTGCCCGCGGGGGCACGGGCGCCGCGACGATCGCAGGCCGGATCGTGTCGGTCGGCGGCGAGCAGCCGGCAGGGACGATCGCCTCCGTCTACGCGCTCCGCGTCGACGCCGGGCGCTGGGAGCGTCTCGACGACCTGCCCACGCCGCGTCACGGCCTCGGCGTCGTCGCGCACGCCGGCCGGGTCTGGGCGCTCGCCGGTGGGCCCCGGCCGGGCCTCACCGTCTCCGGCGTCGTCGAGTCTCTCGCCGTCCCGTAGGCCCCGGAGGGGCCGCCGCCTGCCGCGCTACGCGGTCGCGCGGAGAACCTCGGCGGCCCAGGCCCGCGCCGACCACGCGCGCCGGTGGGCGCGGTGCACCCCGGACTCGAGCGCGAAGCCGACGGCGCCGTGCACCTGATGCGCGGACGCGGTCACCTCGCACGCCGCGCCGGGGGCCCAGGCGAGCGCGTCTCTCCACACGGTGACCGGCTGCCCCGGGCTCACCGACTCCCACGCGACCAGCTCGATGCCGTCGACCGCGAGCGCCGCGTCGGCGAGGCGCGCCTGGACGGCAGGCAGCGCGGCGAGCGGCCCGCCGAACTGCTCGCGGCTCGCCGCATGGGAGACCGTCGCCTCGAGCGACCGGGCGGCGAGGCCGTGCAGATAGCCGAGCGTCGCCGCCGCCCAGGCGTGGAGGCGCGCGGCCCCGTCCGGGACTGGCTCCGCCGAGACGACGCTCATCTGGCACGTCCCCGTCCCGTCGAGCGCCGGCTCCCGCGTCACCACCTCGACCCGTGCGAGACCGACGCTGCCCGGCGTCGCGAGCGCGACCGGGTCGTCCGGGCCTCCGGGATGCCGCACGCGCTCGCCGACCGCGAGCGGCCCGCCGAGCGTGGCCCGGTCGAGGAGCGAGAGCGGGGCGAGCGCCCGGCCGAGCTCGGCCCCGCCAGCGACGCACACCGGGAGCAGCTCCGCATCCAACCAGAGCTCGCCCCAGCCGAGCGCCTCGACACGCCCGGCGAGGGCCTCGTCGTGCTCGTCCCACCACGTGGCGAGCGTCGGCTCGAGCGGTGGCTCCCACCCCGACAGCGCGCCGCGCAGCGAGATGGCGAAGAGCGCCGGCTCCTCCGCGATGCTGAACCTCATCCGCCGACCTCCGCCAGCACCGACTGCGTGTGGGCTCCGAGCGCCGGCGCCGGCCCGTCCGCACCGGGGCCGAGGAGCCGCGCGAGCGTCGTCGTCGGCCCGAGGCCCGGATGGTCGAGCGTCCGCACGAGCCCGTTCGCGCGCACCTGCCCGTCGCCGGCGACCGACTCCCGCGCGTGCACCGGCCCGCACGGCACGCCGACGGCCGCGAGGCGCGCCGACCACGCCTCGAGCGGCTCCAGGGCGATCCGGCGCACGATCTCCGCCGTCACCTGCCGCTTCGCGTCCAGCAGCCGCTCGTCGTCCGGGATCAGGTCGGGCGCCTCGACCGTCGGGTCGTCGAGCCCGAACAGCCCGAGCAGTGCCCGCCGCTGCGTGGTGTTCAGGCACGCGACGGCGAGGTAGCCGTCCGCGGTGCGGAAGCAGCGGTAGTACGGGTTCATGTCGAGGCCGAGCCGGATCTCGGCCGCACGCGCGTCGAGATCGGCCTGCCTCGCGACCCGCGCCCCACCGGCCTCCTCGCCGGGGAGCCAGACGAGGTCCTGCACCTGGACGGCGAGGGCCGCCTGCAGCAGGGACGTCTCCACACGCGACCCCTCCCCGGTCGTGCGAGCGCGGACGAGCCCGGCGAGGACCGACGAGGCGAGGAGGAAGCCCGCCGTGAGGTCGGCCATCGGGATCCCGCCCGCACGCACCGGGACGTCGTCCCCGGGGGACGCATGCGCCGTCAGCAGGCCCGCGCGCGCCTGGGCGACGAGGTCGTAGGCCGGCGCACCGGCGAGGGGGCCGTCGCCGCCGAACGAGGTGACGACGCCGAGCACGAGAGACGGGTGCTCGGCGCGGAGGCGCCCCCAGCCGAGCCCGAAGGGCTCGTCGCGGCCCGGCGGGAAGTTGTGGAGCACGACGTCGGCCGTCGCGACCAGGGCACGGCTCCCCGCCAGCCCCTCGTCGGTCTTCAGGTCGAGCACGACCGACCGCTTGCCCCGGTTCAAGGGCACGAAGAACCGGCCGACGCCGGGCGCCACCGGCATCACGCGCCGGTAGCCGTCGCCCCCGGGCGGCTCGACCTTGATCACGTCCGCTCCCAGGTCGGCGAGCATCAGCCCGCAGAGCGGCCCCGCGACGTACTGCGCGTATTCCACGACCCGCACGCCGTCGAGAGGCGCGCTCATCGCAGCCCCAGCCCGCGCCGCGCGATCACGAGCTGCTGGATCTCCGCCGCGCCGCCCGCGATCGTCGAGCCGACGCTCGCCCGCAGCATTCCGGCGGCCCGGCCGCCGACCGCCGCCGCAGGGCCCTCGGCCAGGCCGTCCAGGCCGAGCAGCTCGACTGCCGCAGCCGCCGCGCGCTGCACGAGCCTGGCGCCGCCGAGCTTCGCCATCGCCGCCAGGTGGCTGGCCGGCACGCCGCGGTCGAGAGCGTCGGCGGCCCGGAAGGAGACGAGCCGCGCCGCCGCCGCCTCGCCGCGCAGGGCTGCGAGCCGCTCCCTCGACGAGCGGTCGAGGCGGCCGTGCTCGGCGAGGTGGCGCTCGACGCCGTCGAGCAGCCACGACACGCCGCCGACCTTCTCCGCGGTGATCCGCTCGAAGTCGAGCGTGTGCATGAGCACCGTCCAGCCGCCGTTCGCCTCGCCGACGAGGTTTGCGACCGGCACCTCGACGCCGTCGAGGAAGACCTCGCAGAGCACGCCGCCGCCGAGCGTGGGGAACGTGCGCACCTCGATCCCCGGGGTATCCATCGGCGCCACGAGCACGGAGATCCCGCGGTGCTTCGGCTCGGTGGCGGAGGTGCGCACGGCGAGGTAGATCCAGTCCGCGAGCTGCGCCGACGACGTCCAGATCTTCTGGCCGTCGACGACGTACACGTCTCCCTTGCGCACGGCCCGTGTGGAGAGAGCACCGAGGTCGCTGCCCGCGCCCGGCTCCGAGAAGCCCTGGCAGAAGACGAGCTCGCCGCGCGCGATCGGCGGCAGGAGCCGGTCGCGCAGCTCCGCGGTCGCGTACCGCTCGAGCGCGGCGCCGATCGTCTTGTAGGAGAGCAGGTACGAGGAGAGCGGCAGCCAGTGGTAGCCGAAGACCTCCTCGACCAGCGTCGCGTCGAGGCGGCCGAGACCCCGCCCGCCGAGCTCCGGCGGCCACGAGAGACCGATCCACCCCTCGCGGCCCAGGGCGGCGTTGACCGCGAGGGAGTCGCCGTCCGAGAGCATCCCCTGCCGCTGCCACTCCGGGTCAGCCTCCAGCAGCGGCCGCACGGAGGCGCAGAAGGAGGCGGCCTCTTCGCGGAGCCGGCGTTGCGGGTGGGTGAGCCCGAGATCCACGCTCGCGCGATCCTACGCCCGCATAGGATCGCCGCGTGGAGGAGCGGCGCGCGTGGATCGCCATGCCCGACGGCGTGCGGCTCGCCGCCCGCCTGTGGCTCCCCGACCGCCTCCCGGCCCCCGTGGTCCTCGAGGCGCTGCCGTACCGCATGGACGACCTCACGTCCTCGTACGCCTCGGAGTACGAGCGGCTGTGCGACGAGGGCGGGCTCGCGGTGTGCCGCCTCGACATCCGCGGCACCGGCTCCTCGCAGGGGATCGCGCTCGACGAGTACACGCCGCAGGAGCACGCGGACATCTGCGAGGTGATCACGTGGCTGGCGGCGCAGGAGTGGTCGAACGGGCGCGTGGGGATGTTCGGCACGTCCTGGTCGGGCTTCAACTCGATCCAGGTGGCATGCCTGCGGCCGCCGGCCCTCGGGGCGATCGTGCCGATCTACGCCACGGACGACCGCTACACGGACGACGTCCACTACATGGGCGGGGCGCTACGGGCCATCGACCTCGTGGACTGGGTGACGTACATGATCGCGTGCAACGCGCTGCCGCCCGTGCCGGCGCTCGCAGGGGACGGCTGGCGCGACGAGTGGCGCCGTCGAATCGACGAGACACCCCCCTGGGTGCTGCGCTGGCTCGAAGAGCAGACGGACGGGCCGTACTGGCGCCACGGGTCGCTGCGGCCCGGCTACGAGCGGATCACGGCCGCGACGATGATCGTCGGCGGCTGGGCCGACGGGTACCGCAACGCGACGCTTCGCGCGTTCGAGGCGCTGCGCTGCCCCAAGCGCCTCGTGCTCGGCCCGTGGAGCCACATGTCCACGGCGACGTCGCTCCCCGGGCCGCACATCGATCTCGTCCCCGAGCTCTGTCGCTGGTTCGGGCGCTGGCTGCGCGACGACGCGAACGGCATCGACGAGGAGCCTCCGATCGCCGTCTTCGCCCGGCGCTCGACCCGCCCGGCACCGGACCTGGCGGAGGTGCGGGGCGAGTGGCGGGCGGAGCCGACGTGGCCACCCGAGCGCCTCCGGACTGCCACGCTCTCCGCGCCGGGTGAGGCGGTCGACACGATCGCCGTCCGCGGCGACGTCGGCGTGACGGCGTGGAACTCGTGCGCCGGGAAGCTGCCGTGGGGCCAGCCGGGCGACCAGCGGCGCGACGACGCGCTCTCGCTCGTCTACGAGTGGGACCCGCTCGACGCGGAGCTCGAGGTGCTCGGCTACCCGCGCCTGCGGCTCCGGCTGACCGCGGAGACGCCGGTCGCAACCCTCGCTGCGCGGCTCTGCGACGTCTTCCCCGACGGCACGTCGGCGCTCGTCTCCCGCGGCACGCTCAACCTCGCGCACCGCACGAGCCACACCGACCCTGTCCCCCTCGCGCCCGGCACGCCAGTCGACATCGAGCTCGAGCTCGAGGCGACCTCGTGGCTGTTCGAGCCGGGGCACCGCATCCGCCTCGCCATCGCGGGGGCCGACTGGCCGAACACCTGGCCGCCGCCCGCTGGCGGCGAGCTGCTCGTCGAGCGGGCGAGCGTCGCGCTGACGCTGCCCATCCTCGCCGGGCCGAGCCCGTCGCCTCCGCCCTCGCTCGCGGCCCCCCCGGCGAGGGACGACGCCGACGAGGCCGGCGACGGTGAGCAACCGCCGATCGTGTGGCGCGTCGAGGACGACGTGCTCGGACGGAAGACGCGGGCCGTGACCGCGTACGGCTCGCGCTACGACGCGCCCTTCGGGGCCCGCGTGGAGGAGGACTACGAGGGCGAGGTGGGCGTCTCCATCGTCGACCCGGCACACGCCTTCGCGATCGGCGTCGCGCGCTACCGGGTCGTCTGGCCGGAGGCGGACGTGTCCGCCGACGCACGGCTCGAGGTGCGCTCCGACGAGGAGCGCTACGAGGTCGCGGTCGTGCTCGTGGTGGAGGAGCGCGGCGAGGCCGCCGACGGCCTCGGCCGTCTCGAGCGCCGCTGGAAGCGAACGATCCCGCGTCATCTCGCCTGAGCCGAGGAGCCAGCCGAGGTC
>JAOUEK010000084.1 GCA_029858755.1 Thermoleophilia bacterium | reverse complement strand
CGGGAGCGGTGTCAGTCTGGAGTCGCACACGTCCTCCCTTCGCCCGCCACTGTTACACGACCGCGCGCGGCGACCATCGGGAGTTTCTGCGGAGGCGCGCCTACCCTTGAGCTAGCGGGCGATCGGACCGCGTGGGCCGGCAGACGACATGCGGCCGGCAGGAGGCGACGGATTGCAGCGCGGCTCAACGGGCTGTGCCCATATGTCGGTCACATGGTCAGTGGCCACGTCCTCTTGGCGCCTCGCGGCGGGGACGCGCGTCAGGAACGTGCTCTACGACGGCGATCCGGGCGGCATCGGACTCAGAACGAGGCGGCGGCGGTGCAGCGCTCTCCGGACCTGCTCGTCGCGACTGCACTGATGCGATCGGCACCGGGAGCGTTGGCGATCACGCGCCGGACGGTGAAGGATCCGCTCGGCGCTCGCGTGGCCGCGGTCGTTCTGCGGCCGGCGGTCCCGTTCCGGCGCAGCGTCACCTTCCAGGGGACGCCGTTCCTGCTCTGGTCGACCTCGAACTCGACCTCGATTCGACCGTTCTCGTTGCTCAGCTTCAGCTTGGCGCTCGAGCTCTGTGTGCAGACGCCCCGAACCTGCACGTCGCCGTTCTTGGCGAACGTGGCGGGAGCGACGGCGAGTGCGGCGGCCGCGACGGCCGCGACGGCTGTGATGCGCAGGATGGACATGTGCTCTCTCCTTGTGGTCGACTTCGGACGAAGGGAGCCTGGCTCGTGCGGGGTCCCAACGGCAATGCGACATTGGTCCCGGTGGGCCCCGCGGCGCGTTCCGAGGGGCAATGATGGGGGCGATGAGGCATCGAACCAGGATCTCCGGGTCTGACGCGAGGCGTCCCCCGACGGCCCGCTCGGTCCTCGGCCTCTTCACGGCGGGCACGGCGGCGGCGCTCGCGCTCGCGGCCGTCGGCGGCTACGTCGCGCTCCGCTCGGTCGCGCTCGACGAGGCGAAGCGCGACACGCGCACGAAGGTGCAGGAGGCGGGGAAACTCGTCGAGTCGGCGCTCGCGGAGGGCATCCTCACGGGCGACCCCGACGCGATCGGCGCCGTCGACGACCTCGTCCTCACGCGCGTACTGAGCGGCTCGGTCGTGCGGGTGAAGCTGTGGTCCGCCGACGGGCGCGTGCTCTACTCGGACGATCCTGCCCAGATCGGCGGGCGCTTCACGCTCGGCGACGATCAACGCCGTCTCCTGCGCGAGGGCGGCGCGGAAGTCGAGGTGAGCAGCCTCGATAGACCCGAGAACGCCCTCGACCGCCAGCAGGGGGAGCTGATCGAGGCCTACACGCCGATCCGCACGCCGTCCGGAACGCCCGTCCTGTTCGAGCTGTACGAGCGCTTCGACTCGGTCACGGCGAGTGCACGGCGCCTGCTCGCCGCGCTCGCACCCCCGATCCTCGGAGCGATCGCGTTGATCCTGATCATCCAGGTACCGCTCGTCTGGTCGCTCGGCCGACGCCTCCAGCGCGGGCACGAGGAGCGGGAGGCGCTTCTCTCGGGAGCCGTCGCCGCGTCGAACCGCGAGCGCCGGCGGATCGCGTCGTATCTCCACGACGGGCCTGTGCAGGACATCGCGGGTGTCGCCTACGCTCTGGCCCCGCTGGCGGAGAATGCAGCGGTCCAGGGCGACGCCTCCGAGGCGGAAGAGCTGCGCGGTGCGATCGACCAGCTCCGGCACAACGTGCGAGACCTGCGCACGCTGCTCGTCGACCTCCATCCGCCGAACCTCGCGGTGGAGGGGCTCGAAGCGGCTCTCGCCGACCTCGTCGGCCCGCTCGAGGCGCGCGGCGTCTCGGTCTCGCTAACGGTGGACGATGCCGACCGGCTTCTCGACTTCGCACAGCAGGCGCTCGTCTACCGGGCGGCGCAGGAGGCGGTGCGCAACGTGATCGCGTATGCAGATGCCTCCTCCGTGCGCGTCGAGCTGGTCTTCGACAACGGCGTCGCGCGGCTCGTCGTAGCGGACGACGGTCGCGGGTTCGGCCCGGAAACGAGAGCAGAGCGGGCGGCCGAGGGCCACCTGGGCCTGTCGTTGCTCGCGGAGCTCGCGCAGCAGTCGGGCGCCAGGCTCGACGTCTACTCGCGCCCGGGCGAGGGTACGCGGGTCGAGCTCGAGGCGCCGCTCCGATGATCCGCGTGCTCATCGCCGACGACCACGGCGTTCTCCGCGACGGGCTCGGCCGTGTGATTGCAGCTCAGCCAGACCTGGAGCTCGTCGGCGCCGCGGCTGACGGTGCCGAGGCGGTTGCGCTCTGCCGCGCGCGGGCGCCGGACGTCGTGCTCATGGATCTGGAGATGCCGGTGCTCGACGGCATCGAGGCAACCCGGGCGATCATGGCGGAGACGCCCGGAACAGCGGTGCTCGTGCTCACGTCGTTCTCGGACCGCCGCCGGATCGTGGCAGCGCTCGACGCCGGCGCGGTCGGCTACTTGCTGAAGGACGCAGCGGCGGACGATGTCGTCCGTGGCATCCGCACGGCCGCGGCGGGCGGCTCGCCCCTCGACCCCCGGGCCGCCCGCTCGCTGCTAGAGGCGAAGACCGAGCCCGACCCTCTCGCCGGGCTCTCCCCGCGCGAGCGCGAGGTGCTCGCCGCGCTGCTGGAGGGGATGCCGAACAAGCTGATCGCGCGGCACCTCGGCATCAGCGAGAAGACGGTCAAGAGTCACCTCACGAACGTTTTCCGTCAGCTCGGCGTGACCGATCGCGTGCAGGCCGTTCTCTGGGCCGAGCGCCAGGGGCTGCGGAGCGACCTGGCGCAATAGGAGTGCGACCAAGGTCCCATTGCCGCGCGCGTGCGCGCCGCGCACACTTGCTGGCATGAGCCTCGCATCGCACGTGCCGCTCCTGCTGCTCCGTCTGGCGATTCTCGTCGTGGCGACGCTGCTCGCCGCGGCGGCTGCAGACACGGCCGACGCGCGACAGGCCAAGGACGGCAAGGGTGAAGTGCGGGTCGCCGGCCGGTGCGGCGCCGGCGCCACGTCGAAGCTGAAGCTGAAGGCCGACGACGGCCGCATCGAGGTCGAGTTCGAGGTCGAGCAGAACCGCTCGGGGAGGCTCTGGCGCGTCGCGCTCGTCCACGAGCGCCGCGTCGTCTGGAAGGGCCGGGCGCGGACGACTGGTTCGAGCGGATCCTTCGAGGTGCGGCGGCTGGTGCAGGACCTGCCCGGCGTCGACGTGGTCGCCGCGCGGGCCTGGGGGCCAGGCGGCCTCACGTGCCGGGCCAGCGCGTCGCTCGCCGGTCCCTGAGGACGCTCACTCACGGACTCGAGCTCGAGGGCGGCCGAGGACGTAGCCGACGCCGATTCCGTCGAGCCAGCCGAGGAGCGCCAGCGCCAGGCCCTGGGCACGGAAGATGCGACGGATCTGGCGGGACCGTGCCCCCAGACTGCGCAGGATCGCGATCTCGCGCCGTCGGTATGCGCTCTTCGGTCGGCTGGCCGTCCGAGGGGTGGATCCAGATGCTGCTGCTCGGGATCGACGTCCTGCCGGCGACGTCAGCGCGTGACCACCAGCGAGAGTGTCGATCCGGGTGGAACAGCGGATCCCGGGGGCCGAGACTGCGCGACCACGGTGCCCTTGCCCACGGCGCCTGCTCGTCTGCGATGTGCGATCTCGACCACGAGCCCAGCGACCACGGCGCCCTGCACCGCCGCCTGTCGCAGGCCGATTAGATTGGGAGCCTCCACCAGGGCGGCCGTCTCCGTTCGAGTCGGGACGGGAACCGCCGGGCCGGTCCCGGACGTGGCGGTCGAGCCGGAGGTGGACGCGACGAGGGCGATGGCGAGGCCGGCGATGGCGAGGAGCGTCACGGCGAGAATGATCAGGAGCACGACCGCGGCAGACAGGAGTCGACGCGTGCGCACACGGTCCCGCCAGCGCGGGCGCGCGACGCCTCGCTCGGTCGCCCACGCGACGGCGAACGCGCGCGGGTCGAAAGCGCCGCTCCCGAGCACCTCCTCGGCCGAGACGCCTTCCGCCTCGGCTTCCTCCAGGTCGGCCGCAAGATCCGCTGCCATCTCGTTCGCCACCGGATCAGGTACGCGAAGCCGCTTCCACTCGCGGCGACACTCTTCGACGAAATCGCTCACAGCTGCACCTCCGCATCGACCAGACTCAGCACGGCATCGACGGCCTCACGAGTCGTCTGCCACTCAGCCACGCCTTCAGCAAGCGCCCGCCGACCGTCGCGGGTAGGCCGGTAGTACTTCCTCGGAGGCCCGCCATCACTCATTGCCCGATGCGCCTCCACGAGACCGTCGCGCTCCAGACGGCCGAGGAGCGGGTAGATCGATCCCTCGCCCACGATCGAGAGTCCTCGCGCGCGAAGCCGCCTCGTCATCTCGTACCCGTAGACCGGCCCCTCGTTCATCACGGCGAGGAGGCAAAGGTCGAGCACTCCCCGGAGCAACTGGCTGCGGCGGTGGTCGATTGTTGCCATGTATTACAAGGTAGTTGGATTTGCCTTGCGACGCCAAGCTACGTCTCCGCTTCACGCGGGATCCGTGTGCAACTGCTCAACGGTGTTGCATGCGATGCTCGGCCGCGAGGCGATGCGATTTGGCCAATGAGACGCTCGCCGGGGGCATGACCGAGGTCGGCACCGGTCTGCCGACGGGTGTCGTCACCTTCCTGTTCGGCGACATCGAGGGCAGCACGCAGATGCTGGAGAACCATCGAGCGGCCGCCGGAGCGGCGCTCGCCCTCCACCACGAGCTCTTGCAGACGGCTGTCGAGGACGCCTCCGGCGTCGTCTTCGAGACGGTCGGAGACGCCGTCTACGGCGCCTTCACCCGCCCGACCGACGCCATCACCGCGGCAGTCGCCATCCAGCGCGCACTCGAGGCCGAGGACTGGGGCGAGATCGGCGAGCTGCGCGCCCGCATCGCCGTCCACACAGGAGCGGTCGAGACCCGCGGCGAGCACTACTTCGGAGCGGCGCTCTTCGAGCGCGCTCGCCGCCAGAGACCTCGCCGACGGCGTCGAGCTACGCGCGCTCGGCACGTACCGCCTGAAGGACCTGCTCGAGCCGATGGAGGTCCTCCAGGTCGACGCCCCCGAGCAGTTCTTCTCTCCAGCTCAGGCGATTTCGAGCCCCGGGGGCGTGTGCCCGAGGGGTTCAGAGAACGAGCGAAACCCTCTGGGTCCGATGCGATCTCGCCACTCCTGTAGCAGGTGAGGTGCGGGCGACGCCGCCCGCACCTCACTCATGAGTCCCGACTGCTGGGTGGTTGTCACGTCCATCGGGGACAATCGTGCTCGCTGAGGGACGTAGCGGCGAGAGCGCGTAGCGAACCCTGCCGCGCCTACCTCCGCAACCCGGCGGCTTCGACAGGTCCGATTCGGAGTCTGGGGTTAGGAGTCGTACTGGCCGCCGAACTCCGCCGCCTGAGGCTTACCTCTGTGCCCGGCTTCCTGAAGGATCGCCGGGACGTCGGGGTCGGAGACGAAGTTCTGCCAGCCTTCAGCATCCCAGTCGAAGAGCGCCCAGACCCGGTCGTCCTCATTGGGATCGCGAAAGACAGTCGAACCCTTGGACCCGTGCTGCTTGCGCTTCTCAGCGCCCTTGGTCGAGAAGATCTTCAGGAAGCGGTCGAAGTCCTCGACCTTTGTCGTTGCCAGGATCATTCTCTCCCCCTCTGTCGGAAGTGTCGTCGCGCTCCTGCGACATAGCCCGACCCAGTATCGCGCACCCCCGTGCACTCGTGCGCGACCATGGTCGGCGAAGTGTAGGGGGCTGTCCTTCCCACGCCCTCTCAGGCCTCGTGTCGTCGCGCGCCCCTCCTACTCACCGACCCGCTCACCGGTGGCCAGTGCTGCGGTTAACCGAATGGCGCAAACGGCCTGGTTGAGCCAAGCCCTCTGACGGACTCGAACCGTCGACCCCCTCCTTACCATGGAGGTGCTCTACCGACTGAGCTAAGAGGGCAGCGGGGAGGAGTGTACCCCGGCTGCCGCGCGCCAGGTCCGATCGCTCACGGCCCCAGAGCCGGGCGGGGCGCCGGCACGACGTCGAACCCCGTCTCCGCGAAGTGGCGGTCGACCGTGAGCGCCGCGCGGATCGATCGCCGACGCATGATCTCGAAGGACACGTGGTCGACGAGCGAGACGGCGCGCGGCGCGGCGGCGAGGAGCGCCGCGACCGCCGAACGGTGAACCTCCTCGTCCACCCATACGACGTCGAGCGCGGGGACGAGACGCTCGTGCAGGTCGCGGGTCGCCGCGGTGCCGAGCCGGGTCTGCACCAACGCCGCCGTCTCGACGACGACGTAGCTCGACGTGACGAGCCGCTCGCGGTCGAGCAGCTCCCGGAGCACCGGCGCCACGAGCGCGTGCGCATCGTCGTCACGGTCGATCGCCGCGTACAGCGCAGACGTGTCGACGAACGTCGTCACGCGCCGATCGAGTCGGCGAAGTGTCGGTCGTGCTCGGCCGCGACGTCGCGGAGCCCACCGCTCGCGTGGGCGCCGATCACGGCCGCGGCCGCGACCCGCCTCGACGCGGTCTCCCGGCGGAGCGCCTCTTCGACCAGGGAGCGGATCAGCGCCGCGATCGACAGCCCCCGCTCGAGTGCCTCGCGCCGTACCGCCGCGTCCTGGTCGTCCGTCAGCTGGATCTGCCTTCGCACCATGCCATCATGGTGGCAGCAATGATGGTATGACGTCAAGGAGAGAGGGCGACAGCCGACGTCGGTCGAGCGGCACGACGCTGCTACAAGTCACGCGTGGAGCCCGTCGGCCGTGCACAGCGCCGCCGTCTCCGGGTGACCGGCGTCGTCCAGGGGGTGGGGTTCCGCCCGTTCGTGCACGGCCTCGC
Source organism: Thermoleophilia bacterium (assembly GCA_029858755.1). GTDB lineage: Bacteria > Actinomycetota > Thermoleophilia > Gaiellales > Gaiellaceae > Gaiella. Next base: position 697 of record JAOUEK010000084.1, on the reverse strand, counting down.
GACGAGGCTCGGGCTGGCCGGCTTCGTGCTCAACGACGGGGCGGGCGTGGTGGTCGAGATCGAGGGGGCGCCGGCAGGGCTCGACGCCTTCGTGGACGCGCTGCGCGCCGAGGCACCGTCCCTGGCACGGATCGCGAGCGTCGCGATCGAGCCCGCCGTGCCGTTCGGCGAGGTGGCCTTCCGCATCGCGGAGAGCGTCGCGTCGGGGCGCACCGCGGCGATCCCCCCTGACGTCGCGACCTGCGACGACTGCCTGCGCGAGCTGTTCGACCCGGCCGACCGCCGCTTCCGCTACGCGTTCGTCAACTGCACGCAGTGCGGTCCCCGTTTCACGATCGTGACGCGCGTTCCCTACGACCGACCGAACACGACGATGGCGGGGTTCTCGATGTGCGCCGACTGCCGTCGCGAGTACGAGGACCCCGCCGATCGGCGCTTCCACGCCGAGCCGATCGCCTGCCCCGCGTGCGGGCCCCGGCTCTCGATGCCGTTGGAGGAGGCGGTCGGGCTTCTCCGCGAGGGCGCGATCCTCGCCGTGAAGGGCCTCGGCGGCTACCACCTCGCCTGCGAAGCGGGGAACGAGGACGCCGTCGCCCGGCTCCGTTCCCGCAAGCACCGCGAGGAGAAGCCGTTCGCCGTGATCACCGCCTCGCCGGAAGCGCTCGCCGAGGTCACCGCGGAGGAGCGGGAGCTGCTG
>JAOUEK010000083.1 GCA_029858755.1 Thermoleophilia bacterium | reverse complement strand
CGTGGTCGCCTGCAATCACTTCTCCTGGATCGACCCACCGGCCCTCGGTGCCGCGTGCCCGCGCATGATCCGCTTCATGGCGAAGATCGAGGCGCACCGTGCGCCCGGGCTGGGCGGCCTGATCCGGGCGTTCGGCTCGTTCCCGGTGCGGCGCGGCGAGTCTGACCGGGAGGCGGTGCGGACCATGCGCCAGGTCGTGCGCGACGGGCACGCGCTGGGGCTGTTCGCCGAGGGCTCGCGCCAGCGCAGCGGCGTCCCCGGCCTCGTGCAGCCGGGGGCGGCCATGGTCGCCCTGCAGGAGGGCGTCCCGGTGCTCCCGGTCGCCGTCCACGGCTCGCAGACCTGGCGGGCCGGCAACTTCCACCCGGTCTCCATCGCCTGGGGGGAGCCGATCCGCTTCGAGGGCGTGTCTCGGGGCGGCCGCGGCTACCGGGAGGCGTCCGTCGTCGTGCAGGACGAGATCCGGCGGCTCTGGGAGTGGCTCGTCGAGGTGCACCGGCTCGGTCGGCCGCGGGGCGCGACGCCGCCGAAGGCGCGGCCGGTCGTGGTCAGCGATGGCTAGCAGCGAGTCGCCCGACCGCGGTGACGCCCCGGAGGGAGCCGGGAGCGGCGACCACGACACGCTCATGGGGACGGTGGCCATCGTCGGCTTCCCGAACGTCGGCAAGTCGACGCTCGTCAACCGCATCTCCGAGACCCGGGCCGCGGTCGTGCACGAGACGCCGGGGGTCACGCGCGACCGCAAGGAGCTGCTCTGCGACTGGAGCGGCACCTCGTTCCGGCTCGTCGACACCGGCGGGGTCGACGAGGTGGGAGGGGGCGCGTACGGGCCTGCGATCGCCGACCAGGCTCGAGCGGCGGTCGAGGAGGCGGACCTCGTGCTCTTCGTGGTGGACGCTCGGGCCGGCGTGACGCCGGGAGACGAGGACCTCGCAGCGCTCCTCCGAGCCGCCGGGCGGCCGGTGCTCGTGGTCGCGAACAAGCTCGACGACCCGAGCCGCGACCTGGAGGCGCTCGAGTTCCACCGGCTCGGCCTCGGCGACCCCTGGCCGATCTCAGCGCTGCACGGCCACGGCACCGGCGACCTGCTCGACGAGGTCGTCCGGCTGCTCCCGGGCACGGCAGCGCCCGCCGCGGGCGAGGAGGCGATCCGGGTGGCGATCCTCGGGCGCCCGAACGTCGGCAAGTCCTCGCTGCTCAACGCGCTGCTGGGGCGGGAGCGGGTGATCGTCTCGGAGGTGCCCGGGACGACCCGCGACGCGATCGACACCGAGCTTCGCCGGGACGAGACGACGTTCGTGCTCGTGGACACGGCGGGACTGCGTCGTAAGCGGCGGCAGCGCCAGGGCATCGAGTACTACTCGGAGCTGCGCGCGCTGGAGGCGGCGCAGCGCGCGGACGTGGCGCTCGTGCTCGTCGATGCCTCCGAAGGTGTCGTCGAGCAGGACCTGTCGGTCGCCGACGTGGCGAGGAAGGCAGGCTGCTCGACGCTGGTGGTGCTCTCCAAGTGGGATGCGACGACGATCGACCTGCAGGCGACGAAGGACCGGCTCGACCGGCGGCTGCGGCAGCGCCCGCCGGTGATCGCGGTCTCCGCGCACACCGGCCGCGGCCTCGGACGGCTGCTCGACCGGGTCGAGGAGCTGTTCGCCAAGCACGTCGCCCGCATCTCCACGCCGAGCCTCAACCGTGCCCTCGGGGAGCTGCGCGAGGCGCGGCCGGGCCCGGCGGAGCGAGGCCGGCGCCTGAAGCTGCTCTACGGGACGCAAACCGGGGTGCGCCCGCCCCGGCTCCGCGTCTTCGTCAACGACACGGCGCTCGTCACCCGCGACTACGCCTACTGGGTGGAGAACGAGCTGCGTCGACGGTTTACGCTCGACGGCGTGCCCGTCTCCATCGACTTCCGGAAGAGCGAGTGAGGCTCGCGTGACCGCCCCCGCGATGAGAGCCGTGGTCGTCGGCGGCGGCTCGTGGGGCACCGCCTTCGCCACGCTGCTGCGCGACGGCGGCCACTCGGTCACGCTCGCGTGCCGCGATCCCGAGCAGGTGGCGGCGATCGCCGCCACGCACCGCAACCCCCGCTACGCGCAGGGGGTCGACCTCGGCGGGATCGACGCGGCGGAGCTCCACGAGGCGCCGCTCGCCGAGGCAGATCTCATCGTCGTCGCGGTCCCCAGCAGGGCCTTCCGCGACGTGGTGCAGGCCTTGCCGGGAACGGCGCCGATCCTCAGCCTGACCAAGGGGCTCGACCCGGAGACGGGCGAGCGGCTCTCGACGCTCGTCCGCGGCCGGCCGGTGGCCGTGCTCTCCGGCCCGAACATCGCCGGCGAGATCGTCCGCGGGCTCCCGGCCGCGACCGTGATCGCGAGTGACGACGAGGGGCTCGCCCTGGAGCTGCAGCGGGCGGTCAACTCGCCGGTGTTCCGGGTCTACGTCAACGATGACGTCTCCGGTGTCGAGTACTGCGCCGCGGCCAAGAACGTGATCGCCCTGGCTGCCGGCGGCGCCGACGGGCTCGGGCTCGGCGCGAACGCGAAGTCGGGCCTCGTCACCCGCGGCCTGGCGGAGATGCGTCGGCTGGCCGACGCGGCCGGCGCCAAGGCGGAGACCTTCGCCGGGCTGGCGGGCATGGGCGACCTGGTGGTCACCTGCTGGTCGGCCGAGGGCAGGAACCGGCGCGCGGGCGAGCTGATCGCGCAGGGGGCCACTCCCGCCGAGGCGGCCGCCGCGATCGGCCAGGTCGTGGAGGGGCTGACGACGGCCCCCGTGCTCCGCGGCCTCTCGCGTCGGCTGGACGTGGAGATGCCGATCACCGAGGGCGTCTGCGCGGTGCTCGCGGGCGAGTCGCTCACCGAGCTCGTGGGCCAGCTGATGCGGCGCGAGCCGACCAGCGAGTAGGCCGCAGGTAGGCTTCCGCGGACGTGGCCACCCGCTCGTTCTCGTTCACCTCCGAGTCCGTCACCGAGGGGCACCCGGACAAGATCGCCGACCAGATCTCGGACTCGGTGCTCGACGCCGTGCTCACCGACGACCGCGACGCCCGCGTCGCCTGTGAGACGCTGATCACCACGGGGCTCGTCGTCGTCTCGGGGGAGATCACCACCGACACGTACGTCGACATCCGCGCCGTCGTCCGCGACCGCATCGCCGAGATCGGCTACACGCGCGCGAAGTACGGCTTCGACTACGAGACGTGCGGCGTCGTGGTCGCCATCGACGAGCAGTCCCCCGACATCGCCCGGGGCGTGGACGAGTCCTACGAGGCGCAGCACGGTGACGACGACCCGCTCGACCTGATCGGCGCCGGCGACCAGGGGATGATGTTCGGCTACGCGACGGCCGAGACCGAGGAGCTGATGCCGCTCCCGATCATGCTCGCGCACAAGATCGCCAAGCGCCTGGCCGAGGTGCGGAAGGCGGACGTGCTCCCGTACCTGCGGCCCGACGGCAAGGCGCAGGTGACTGTGCGCTACGAGCTCGACGAGCACGGGCACCAGCGGCCGGTGGAGATCGAGCGCGTGCTCGTCTCCACCCAGCACCGCGACGGGATCGACGTGGAGACGCTGATGCGGCCCGACCTGCTCGAGCACGTCGTGGAGCCGATCCTGCACGCGGACTTCCGCGAGCTGTTCGACCCGGCCCGCCTCGGCCACAAGGACTTCTTCTACCTCAACCCCACCGGGAAGTTCGTGATCGGCGGGCCGATGGGGGACACCGGGCTCACCGGGCGCAAGATCATCGTCGACACCTACGGCGGCTCGGCTCCGCACGGTGGAGGAGCCTTCTCGGGCAAGGATCCGACGAAGGTCGACCGCTCGGCTGCGTACGCGGCGCGCCACGCGGCCAAGAACGTCGTCGCAGCCGGCCTCGCGGACCGCTGCCAGCTGCAGGTCGCGTACGCGATCGGCGTCGCGCACCCGATGAGCGTCAACGTCGAGTGCTTCGGCACCGAGACGGTGCCGCTGCCCACGGTCGAGCGACTCGTCAGCGAGCACTTCGACCTGCGCCCGGGCGCGATCATCCGCGACCTCGACCTGCGGCGGCCGATCTACGCGAAGACAGCCGCCTACGGGCACTTCGGGCGCGACGACCGCGACTTCACCTGGGAGCGCGTCGACCGCGCCGACGCGCTGCGCGAGGCGGCCGGGCTCCCCGCCTCGGTCGGCGTCTAGCCGTCGGGGACGCGGAAGGGGCCCGCTGCGGCGGGCCCCTTCCCTTGCTGGAGGGTGATCGTGCGCGGTGCGCTCAGGCGAGCGCGCCGGAGAAGGCTGCGGGCTCGCTCCCATGCTGCCTCTTGCCGGGGGTGCGCTCCACCACCCGGTCGATCATCTCCGACAGGCGCTCGAGCATCGCCGTCTTCTGCTCCTCGGTGATGCGGCCGGCCTGGAGCGCCTCGTCGAGCTTGGCAGTCGCCTCCTTCACCATGGCGGCCTTGAGGCCGTCGACCGACTTGCCCTGCTCACCCGCGATCGTGGCGAGGGACTTGCCGCTGCGGAGCTCGGTGCGGAGCTCGTCCTGCGAGAGGCCGAGGTACGTGGCGGCGGCGTCGAGGCCCATGCCCCCACGATGGCCGAGGCCGCCGTGGTGGCCGGGCCCGCCCCTGGGGCCGAAGCCCGGGCCGAAGCCGGGGCCCTCGCCGGACTCGATCCGCTCCTTGGCTCGGTCGGCCTGCTCCTGCGTGATCCTGCCGTCGGCGAGCGCCTGCGCGACCTCGTCGAGCCTGGCGCCCTTGACGGCCTCGTTCAGGGCGTCGGTGGTGACCCCGAGGCGCTTGGCGACGTTGGCCATGAACGCCTCGCGCTTCGCCTCGAAGTCGCCGCTCGAGGCGACGGCGGCACCGACGCCGACGATCAGTGTCAGCGCGGCGACGGTGGCGACGATGATGCGTGACGGACGGTAGGTCATCGGCTCTCCTCGGCTCGGTGTCGTTGTCTCGACTTCCAGGAAAGCGGAGAAGCCTGAAAAGGGCCTGAGAGGAGGGTAAGAACTTCCGGCAGGCGCGCCGCTACCCGGACGGCCCGAGCCGGAGCACGAACCTGGCGCCGTTGCCGTCCGCGTTCTCCGCGGTCACCGTGCCGCCGTGCTCGTCGGCAACGCGCTTCACGATGGCGAGCCCGAGCCCCGAGCCGGGCTTCGAGCGGGCGGCAGGGGAGCGGTAGAAGCGATCGAACAGATGCGGCAGGTCCTCCTCGTCGATGCCGGGACCGTGGTCGCGAACGACGACCTGCGGCCCGTGCACCGACACCTCGACTGTGCCGCCGTCGGGGCTCCACTTGGCGGCGTTGTCGAGGAGGTTGGAAACGGCGCGGTGGGCGCGCTCGGCGACGCCCTCCACGACGGACTGCTCGGCGGTGACGGCGAAACGCACGCCCGGATGGGCGACCTCGGCTCGTCGCACCGCGTCCGCCACCACCTCGTCGATGCGGAACGGCTCCGCGTGGGTCGGCGGCTCCGAGCCGTCGCGTGCGAGCTCGACGAGGTCGGTGACGAGCAGCGACAGCTCCTCCAGCTGCGAACGCGCGGAGCTCAGCGCCGCCTCGCGCTCCGGCAGGGACAGCTCGGGGTGTCGCGCCAGGAGGTCGACGTTGGTGCGGACGCTGGCTATCGGAGTGCGCAGCTCGTGCGACGCATCCGCGACGAGCTGCCTCCGCGCGAGCTCCGACCGCTCCAGCGCGGCGAGCATCTCGTCGAAGCGGTGCCCGAGGCGGCCGACCTCGTCGGTGCCCTCGACGCCGACGCGTCGCGTCAGGTCGCCCGTGACGCCGACGGCCTCGGCCTCGGCGGCGAGGCGGCGCAAGGGCCCGATCGCGGCCCTGCTCACGACCAGGCCGAGCAGGGCAGCCAGGGCGATGCCGGCGGCACCGGCGACGAGGAGCGCGACTCGCAGCCGCGACAGCGACGCGTCGACTTCCTCCAGAGGGCGCGCCAGCTGCAGGGCGCCGCCGGGGATCGGGCGCGTGAGCACGCGGAGATGCACGCCGTCCACGTCGACGTCCGTGAACCGCGCGGCGGCCTGGTCGCGTGCGATCGCGAGGTCCTCGTCGTCGACGGGGAGCGGCACGTCGTCGCCGGGCGGTCGCGCCGTCGAGCCGTCGGCGGCGACGAGCTGCAGGTAGCCGGGCGCGCCGCCGAAGGCCGGCGGGCGGATCGAGTCGAAGCGCCTCCCGAACGGGGCGAGCTCGGTGCGCAGGCTGCGCTGGCTCAGCGACCGGTCGACCTCGTCGCGGAGGCTGTTGCGGACGAGCACGTAGGCGCCCGCCGACATGCCGACGACGGCGACGGCGACGGCGACGGCGGAGGCGAGCGCGATGCGGGCACGGAAGCTCACGGGTCGCGCAGGGCGTAGCCGACCCCGCGTACCGTCTGGATCAGGCGCGGCTCGCCGCCGTTCTCCGTCTTGCGGCGCAGGTAGCCGACGTACACCTCGAGCGTGTTCGAGGTCGGCCCGAAGTCGTAGCCCCACACCCGGTCGAAGAGCAGCGGGCGGGGGAGCACCTGGCGCGGGTTGCGCAGGAAGAGCTCGAGCAGCGCGAACTCGGTGCGGGTCAGCTCGATCGCACGCCCGCCGCGCCGCACGTCGCGCGTGCCGGTGTCGAGCTCGAGGTCGGCGAAGCGGAGCTGCTCGCCCCCGGTCTCCGCGCCGGCGCCGCGCCGGAGCAGCGCACGGAGGCGAGCGAGCAGCTCCTCGAGCGCGAACGGCTTGATCACGTAGTCGTCGGCGCCGGCGTCGAGCCCGGCCACCCTGTCGCCGACGCTGTCGCGCGCCGTGAGCATGAGGATCGGTACCCGCGAGCCCGCCGCCCGAAGTCTGCGCGTCGTCTCGAGGCCGTCGAGGCCGGGCATGAGCACGTCCAGCACGACCGCGTCCGGCTCACGGGCGTCGAGTCGCTCCAGGGCGACCAGCCCGTCGGGCGCGGTCTCGACGTCGTAGCCCTCGGCGCGCAGGGCACGGTCGAGCGAGTCCCGCAAAGCGGGCTCGTCGTCGACCACGAGGACGCGTGGGCCCACCGCCGAACCTTCGCAGACGCGGCTGAGAGCACGCTGAGACGCCCGGCGACAGGCACCCCGGGTGGGTGTCGCCGGGCGCCGGAGAAGCTACGCGGCCTTCGCGCCGAAGCTCGTGTTCACGAGGCGCTCGGCCAGCTGCTCGAGGCGAGTGACGCGGGCGTCGCGCTGCGCGTCCGTGAGCTTCCCGGAGGAGACCGCCTTCGCGAGGCGCTCCTTCGCCTTCGCCAGCATGGCGTCCTCGAGGCCGGAGACGCTCTTGCCGCTCCCCGAGGCCAGCTGCGCGAGAGTCGTGCCCTCCTTCAGCTTCGCCCAGAGCTCGGCCTTGGGCACGTCGAGGTACTGCGCCGCGGCCGCGAGCATCTGGAACGAGGCCAGCTTCGCCTTCCCGCGGGCCTTCCGCGCCTTCTTCGCGACGGCCTTGCACCCCGTCGCCTCGGCGACGCTCGCCCGCTTGGCGGCGGCCTGCTCGGCGGTCAGCTTGCCGGCCTGCTCGGCCGCGTCGATCCTCGCGGTGACCGTGGCCTTGAGGTCGGCCGTGAGCTGGTCGACG
>JAOUEK010000082.1 GCA_029858755.1 Thermoleophilia bacterium | reverse complement strand
CGCGACGTGGCGGCCCTCGCGCACCACCCAGCGACCGTCGACCATGACGGCGGTGACGTCGCCGGCCGAGGCGGCATGGACGACCCCGTCGACCAGGCTCGCCGCCGGCAGGCCAGCGAGCCGCGAGCCGTCGCGCGAGACCACGACGAGGTCTGCGAGCGCGCCTGGCTCGATGCGTCCTCCGTCGCCCCAGCCGAGCGAGCGGTAGCCGCGCTCCGTGGCGGCCCGCAGCAGGTCGCGTGAGGTGTGGACGCCGCGCCGGAGGGTGACGAGGCGCTCGTCGAGCTCGACTGCCCGCGCCTCCTCGAACGGGTCGACGACCACGTGCGAGTCGGAGCCGAGGCACAGCGCGGCGCCGGCACGGACGAGGCGCGATGCGGGACCGACGCCGTCGGCGAGGTCGCGCTCCGTGGTCGGGCACAGGCACACCGTCGCGCCCGCGCGGCCGACCAGGTCGACGTCGGCGTCGGAGAGATGCGTCGCGTGCACGGCGGTGAAGCCGGGCCCGAGTGCCCCGGCGTCCTCCATCACCGTGGCAGGCGTGGCGTGGTACGCGGTCAGGCAGGCGGCGTTCTCCGCCGGTTGCTCGGAGAGATGGGCGTGGAGCGGCGCAGCACGGGCGGCGGCCCACTCGGCGACCTGCTCGATCGACGCGGGATCGACCGCCCGCACGCTGTGCACCGCCGCGCCGATCCGCACCCCGGTCCCGGCGAGCGGCAGCAGCTCCTCCACCCGCGCTGCCCACGCGTCGGCGTCGGCGTCGGCGAACCGCCGCTGCACGGCGTCGGGCGGCTTGCCGATGCCCCCGTGCAGGTAGCAGGTGTCGAGCAGGGTGACGCGGAGCCCGACCTCGGCGGCGGCGGCGAGCATGCGCCGTCCCGTCTCGTTGGCGTCGGGGTACGGCCGTCCGTCGGGTGCGTGGTGGAGGTAGTGGAACTCGCCGACGACCGTGACGCCCGCCTCGGCCATCTCGCCGTACACCGCCCGCGCGAGCGCGTGGATCCCCTCGGGGTCGAGCGTCCCGGCCAGCCGGTACATCAGCTCGCGCCACGTCCAGAAGCTGTCGGCGCCGACGACCTGCGTGCGCCCCCTGAGTGCCCTCTGGAACGCATGGGAGTGGGCGTTGGCGAGGCCGGGCAGGACGACGCCCTCGAGCCGCTCTGAGCCCGGTACCTGCGGCGCGGCGATGCGCACGGCGGCGATCCGGGCGCCCTCGATCTCGATCTCGACTCCGTCCTCGACGCCGTCCCCGCCGAGCCACGCGTACTCGCACCAGAGGGTCGCCACGTGCCCGGGACTCTACGGGAGCCGCGACCCCGGGTGCGACCGTTTGCCTGCCCGGCTTCAGTCAGACCCCGCTGTTGGTGCACCCGACAGCCGTGTCGGAGCGAAGTCCTGATACACCGGGCAACCGTGTCGGGCTGAAGTCGCACCCCGCCAGGACATGACGTCAGCCAGACCCCGCTGTTGGTGGGCCGGACAGCCGCGTCGGACTGAAGTCCGACACGTCGCCAGGGTCTGCTTCAGTCAGACCCCGCTGCTGCTGCTCCGCACAGCGGTGTCGGACTGAAGTCCGACACCGAAACTACGGTTCCACGCGTGATCGGGCTCACGCCTGCGGGCCTCCGCCAGGACGACGTCGTCGCCGTCGCCCGCGACGACGCCGAAGTGGCCCTCGGCGCGGAGGCGCGCGCGCGAATGGCGGCGAGCGCGGAGGCCGTGGACGCGCACGTCGCCTCGGGTGAGCCCGTCTACGGTGTGACCACCGGCTTCGGCTCGCTCGCGAACACGTCGATCCCGGTGGAGCGCACCGCCGAGATGCAGCTCGCCCTCCTCCGGTCGCACGCTGCAGGCATGGGGCCACCGGTCGAGCGCGAGGTCGTGCGCGCGATGCTGGTGCTGCGCGCGCGCAGCCTCGCGCTCGGGTACTCGGGCGCCCGCCCGGAGGTGGTGGAGGCGATCCTCGGGCTGCTCGCCGCTCGGCTGACGCCGGTGGTGCCGGAGCACGGATCGCTCGGCGCGAGCGGCGACCTGGCCCCGCTCGCGCACTGCGCGCTGACCCTCGTCGGCGAGGGGGACCTGATCGACGGCGAGGGCCACGTCCGCCCGGCCGCCGAGGCCTTGCACGAGGCGGGCCTCGCGCCCCTCGAGCTGCGGGCGAAGGAGGGCCTGGCGCTGATCAACGGCACCGACGGCATGCTCGGCATGCTGACACTCGCGCTCCACGACCTGCGGGCGCTGCTGCGGATCGCGGACGTCGCCGCCGCCACGAGCGTCGAGGCGCTCCTCGGCACCGACCGGGCGTTCGCCGAGGACCTGATCGCGCTCCGCCCGCAGGTGGGTCAGGACGCGAGCGCGACCAACCTCCGTGCGCTGCTCGCGGGCTCTCCGATCGTGGCCAGCCACCGGGAGGGCGACGACCGCGTGCAGGACGCGTACTCGCTGCGCTGCGCACCGCAAGTGCACGGCGCTGCGCGCGACGGCGTCGACTACGCGAGCTCGATCGCAGACCGGGAGCTCGGTGCGGCGATCGACAACCCGATGGTGCTGCCGGACGGCCGCGTCGAGTCGTGCGGGAACTTCCACGGAGCGCCGCTCGCTCAGGCCTGCGACCTCCTGGCGATCGCCGTAGCCGACCTGGGGGCGATCGCCGAGCGGCGCACCGACCGCCTGCTCGACGCCCGCCGCTCCGAAGGCCTGCCGCCCTTCCTCGCCCCCGACGCCGGAGTGAACTCGGGGCTGATGATCGCTCACTACACCCAGGCCGCGCTCGTCGCCGAGAACCGCCGGCTCGCCGTGCCCGCGAGCGTCGACACACTGCCCACGAGTGCGATGCAAGAGGATCACGTCTCGCTCGGCTGGGCGGCAGCGCGGAAGCTGCGGACGGCGGTCGCCAACCTTCGCCGAATCCTCGCCGTCGAGCTCACCTGTGCCGCCCGGGGCCTCGACCTGCGTGCGCCGCTGGCGCCGGCGGCGGGCACGGGCGCTGCCCACGCTGCGATGCGTACGGTGGTCGCGGGCCCGGGTCCCGATCGACAGGTCGCGCCCGAGCTCGCCGCCGCCGAGCGTCTCCTCGCCGATGGCTCGTTGCTACACGCCGTGGTGGCCGCGGTCGGCCCGCTCGCCTGACCGGGGTCGGACTCCCCTGGAGCCTGCCCCCGGCGCGCGACGCGCGGCGCCGTAGAGGCCGCGACTGACCCATTCGAGTGGCCCCCGGCGTGCGACGCCCGACACCGATGGAACCGCAGCCGGCACGCCCGCCTGCCGCCCTTGTGACGATCAGTTACAAGGCAGCGTAGGATCCGCGGGTGGAGCTGCGGGAGATCCTGGGGCGGCGGCGCATGGTACGGAGCTACCTGCCCGACCCGGTGCCCGAGGAGACGGTGCAGCGGATCGTCACGACCGTGCGCCGGGCGCCGAGCGCCGGCTTCAGCCAGGGTCACCGGCTCGTCGTCGTCACCGACCCGGGCACACGCGCCGAGCTCGCGCGGCTCGCCGGCGAGGACGAGTACGTCGCCGCCGGCAGCCAGGCGTGGATCTCCACCGCGCCCGTCCACGTCGTCGTCGGCGTCCGCGAGGAGAGCTACCACGAGCGGTACCGCCAACCCGACAAGCTCAGCGACGGTGAGGAGATCGGCTGGCCCGCCCCCTACTGGTACGTCGACGCGGGGGCGCTGTTCATGCTGCTCCAGCTGGCGGCGATCGACGAGGGGCTGGCGACGGGCGTCTACGGCGTGCTCCCCGAGCAGGCGCCCGAGCTGAAGGCGCTGCTCGGGATCCCCGACGACGTCCACTTCGTCTGCGTGGTCACGATCGGGCACCCGACGACGGACCCGATCGAGCCGACGCGCGTGTCCCGCCGGACGCAGCAGCGCCTCGCGCTCGACGAGCTCGTGCGCTGGGACTGACACGCCTGCCGGGGCGGCCACCGCCGCCGCTATCCTCGGCGGGCCGCGCCCCCATCGACTAGCGGCCTAGGTCACCACCCTTTCAAGGTGGCAGCACGGGTTCGAATCCCGTTGGGGGCATCGCTGCGCACCTGGCCGCGGCCCGACGCGCTCGTGCTTAGCCGGCTTCGATCTCGACCGGGAGCCCCATGCGTCCCACCGCGCGCAGGTGACGGTAGTGGGAGCGAAGCGCGGAGCGCAGCGAGCCGTGCACGACGTAGCGGACGCCGTGCCGTCGCGCGTTGCGCTGGACGATCTCGGCGATCCGCGCGTAGTGCGTGTGCGCCACCCGGGGGAAGAGGTGATGCTCGATCTGGTAGTTGAGCCCGCCCAGCATCCACGTCAGCACGGGGTTGCGCGGGCTGAAGTCCACGGTCGTCTCCACCTCGTGCACCGCCCAGACGCGCTTGCGCCCGGTCAGCTGCTCCGCGGTCACGAAGTCGGCCTCCTCGACGCAGTGCGCGAGCTGGAAGGTGACGGCCATGACCACGCTGACGACCATGGAGAGCACGAGGTAGCCGGCCAGCACCGCCCACCACGGGTAGAAGAACATCGGCACCACGATCGCCCAGGTCACGAAGATCGCCTTGCCGACGACGAGCCCCGAGAGGTCCCAGCCGCCCGGCAAGCGCAGCGCGCTCCGGCCGATGCTGCCACGGAAGAACGCGGAGACGTCGCCGATCGTCTGCCAGCGCAGCGCCATCAGCGCGTACAGCGGCCAGATGTAGAGGTGCTGGAAGCGGTACCACGGCCGCGGCTGCTGCACGGGCATCAGCCGGGCGACGGGCACCTGCGTGATGTCGGCGTCGAAGCCGTCGACGTTCGTGTAGGTGTGATGCGCCACGTTGTGCTTGACGCGCCACGCGTAGCTCGAGAGGCCGAGCAGCGAGTCGGCCGTCCACCCGAGCAGGTGGTTGAGCCGTCGCTTCCTGAAGTACGCCCCGTGGTTCGCGTCGTGCATCACGCAGAAGGCGATCAGGATCGTTCCGACCACCAGCCCGGCAAACAGGATCGGCACGAGCCACACGCTCGGACGCGCGGGCACGAGCGCTGCCCACGAGCCGAACAGGAGGGCGAAGGCGACGATCGACTTCGCGTACAGCCGCAGCTTTCCGAGCCGACGCGTCCGCGCGGACGCGAGGTACCGCTCGACGTCGCGACGGGTGTCACGAATGAACTCGCCGCCGCTGTCGAACGACGGCTTCGCCGGCAACGCGGCGTCCACGGAGGTCGCCTACCCCAGCCGGTAGACGATGCGCCCTCGGTTGAGGTCGTACGGAGAGACCTCGACCCGCACGCGGTCGCCGAGCATCATGCGGATGCGATACCGCTTCATCCGCCCGGCGGTGTACCCGATCATCTCGTGCCCGTTCTCGAGCCGGATCCTGAACATCCGGTTGCGGAGAGACTCGATGATCTCTCCTTCCATCTCGATCTTCTCTTCCTTGACTGCCATTCCTCTCCTTTCGCTCGACCCGCGAGAGCGTGGGGCCCGTGGTCGCGAGGCGACCACGGGCCGTTCCGGTCTGCGCTAGGAGACGACGGCGACGTTCGTCGCCTCGGGGCCCTTTGCCCCTTCGCGCTGCTCGTACTGAACGCGCGCGCCCTCGGGCAGGGACTTGAAGCCCGAGCCCTCGATGTTCGAGTGATGCACGAAGAGATCCTTCGTCCCCTCGTCAGGGGTGATGAAGCCGTACCCCTTCGCATCGTTGAACCACTTGACGGTTCCGTTGGCCATGGAAAAACACCTCCCTCACTACGATCACGAACGTGGTAGGAAGGCGCTTCGCGCGAACCGGACCCGCTCTGTATTCGGTGCAAACGATAGCAGCACAAACCCGCTACCGGGGTTTCCGGAGCGGGAGCGTCAGTCGCCGCTCTCGTATCCGGCGAGCTGCTCCAGCCGCCGGTCCATCTCGGCGGCCACACGCTCGAGCCTCTCGAGCACGACGTCGCCGGCCTCGGGCATGGTCGCGCCGGCGCTCTCGAGCCGCCGGAGGAGCCGCTCCATGTCCTCGATGCGGTCGTCGGCATCGCGCCCGCGCACGAGCTCGGCGACCGCCTTCTCGTGATAGGCGAGCCGCATGCGCAGCCCCTCCACGCTGATCCGCAGTTGCTCGAACGCGGGGCCGGTCGGCCAGACGGCCTCGTCGCCCTCCGCCGCAGCGGGCACCGGGCCGGTGACGATGCGCGCGGCGAGCTCCGCCACCCGCTCGTGCAGCATGCTGCGCTCGGCAGCCCACGAGTCGGCGAACTGCACGAGCTGTGCCGTGATCGCGTCGCGGTCGCCCTCCGCCACCCGCAGCCGGGCAGCCAGCTCCTCCAGCGCGAGGTCGAGCGCCGGCTTACGGGCTGCGCGGCTCTCAATCTCGGCGCGCAGCGCCGCGAGCTCGTCCCCGAGCCGCACCTCGAGCGCACGCAGCTCGACGCGGAGCGCGGCCAGGTCGATCGGGTCGCCGGGCTCCCGTTGCTCGATCGCCTCCAGGCGCTCGCTGACGGCGGTGAGCTCGTCCGCGAGGGCGCGCCGCCGGAACTCACCGGCGGCAGCGACGTCTGCGAGCTCGTCGCGCACCTCCGCGCCGGTGCGCTCGACCATCGTCGTCGCCACCGCGACTGCACCTTCCAGCCGTTGCAGGCGCCGGCCGAGCGTCTCCGCGAGTCGCTCGCCGTACGGCGACGGCAGGCGCGTGGTCGGGCTGCGGAGCTCGGCGAGCTCGGCGCGGAGCTCGCGGGTGACGGCGTCGATCCTGCGGTGCACCTCGTCGAAGCGCGGCTCGAGCATGTGCCCGTCCAGGACGCTGCTCGACTCGACGATCGCGGTGCGGGCGAGCCGGGCGACGCTCTCGAGCTCGTTCGCCAGCGCCTCGGTCGCCGCGTGCAGCTCCTCGCGGAGCTCGACGCCGCTGCGCTCTGCGAGCGCCGTGGCCACGGCGACGGCGCCCTCGACCTCCTCCAGCCGCCTTCCCAGGAGGAGGCCGAGGCGCGCGCCGACGAGGGACGACGCCGTGAGGTCTTCGCCCCGGTCGGGGGCGAGGTCACCTCGCAGCGCGCCGATCGCGGTCGCCACGCGGCGCATGTCTCCCCGGATCCGGATGGCGAGGGTCTCGACGGCTGTCACCTCGCATCGAGTATTCCCGCAGGGGTGCGCCCGGAGCTATGCCTCGATCGAGTGTTTCTCTCCGAGGCCGGCCGCTCTCAGCGCCTTTTCGGCTGCTTCGGCGGCAGCGACCGTGCGTGCGCGACCGCCCTCCCCACCCAGTTGCGCAGCGCCACGCCGCGGACGCCGGCGGGCTCCACGTACACCATCCCGGTCATCGGCCGGCCGGTGAAGTCCATCGGGCGTACGTGCGGCTTCTCCAGCGCCGCGTCCGCCCCCTCGGCCCCGAGGCGGAGCATGAGCTCGTCCCTGACGATCCCGCAGGCCATGTGGCCGTCGACCATGAAGGCGATGCCGCCGAACATCTTGCGCTCGGTGACCCCGGGCTCGGCGGCGAGCACGTCGCGGATGCGGTCGGCGAGCGTCTCGTCGTAGGCCATCGGCTCTCATCCCTCCAGGGTCGCGGGGAGCCCGGGCACCGGCACGAGCGTCGGCAGGGCCTCGGCGATCCAGAAGG
>JAOUEK010000081.1 GCA_029858755.1 Thermoleophilia bacterium | reverse complement strand
GGCAGCGACAGCGCGGGGACGTGCGCGAAGGCGAGCAGGAACACGAAGGGGACGATCGCGTCGGTGGTGTGCACCGTGTCGGCGCCCCGGGCGAGGGGGGCCTCGATCGGGATCGTCGGCATGAGCACGACGTCGACGGCGGTGAGCGCCGCCTCGAAGGCCGCCGTCCAGCGGGCACGCTGCTCGCGGAGCGCTGCGAGATCCTCCTCGCCGGTGCCCAGCGCCCCACCGAGGCGGCGCCTGGTGCCTTCCTCGAGCAGCTCGGGGCGGGTGGCCAGCGCCTCGCCGTAGACCGCGAGCGCCTCGCCGGGAATCAGGCGCCGACAGGCGGAGACCGCCTCCTCCCAGCCGGGGAGCTCGACCGGCGCCAGGGACGCGCCGAGGGCAGCGAGCTCGTCGGCGAGCGCCTCGACGCACGAGGCGACCGCCGGCTCGGACACGTCCAGCAGCGCCCGGACGACGCCCACGCGCAGCCCGGTCACGTCGTCCGGGCCGGCGAGTTCGAGGGTGAGGTCGCGCGAGGTCGGGTCGCGGGGGTCGAAGCCGGCGATCGCAGCGAGCACCGCGCGCACGTCCGTGACGCTCCGGGCCAGCGGCCCGACGGTGTCGAGCGTCGCGGACACGGGCTGGATGCCCCGGTTCGAAGCGGCGCCGTAGGTCGGCCGGATGCCCGACACCCCGCAGAGCGATGCCGGCAGCCGCACCGACCCTCCCGTGTCCGTGCCGATGGCCGCGAGGCAGAGGTCGGCGGCGACGGCGGCACCCGACCCGCCGCTCGAGCCGCCGGGGATGCGGTCCGGCGCGGCTGGGTTGACGACGGCGCCGAACGCCTCGTTGGCGGACGTGGCGCCGAACGCGAGCTCGTGCATGTTCGCCTTGCCGAGGATCACAGCGCCCGCGTCACGCAACCTGCGCGTGACCTCGGCGTCCTCCGTCGCCACCCGATCGGCGAAGAGCCGTGAGCCGACCGTCGTCGGCACGCCGGCGACGTCGATGTTGTCCTTGAGCACGAGGGGCATCCCGTCGAGCCGGAGCGGCTCGCCCCGGCGGCGACGGTCGTCTGCGTTCCGCGCCTGCGCCAGGGCGAGCTCCGGCGTGACCGTGATCATCGCGTTGAGGCTCCGGGCGCGCTCGAGCCGCCCGAGCAGCGCCTCGGTCAGCTCCGTCGCGGCAACCTCGGGACGCGCGGTCGGGTCGTCGATCAGCGCGCGGACGTCGTCGTCCGTCATGCAGCCGCGGCGACCGTGTCGAGTGCGCGAAGCACGGCGTCGCCCGCGGACGACGTGCCGGCCGAGCCGCCGAGATCCCCGGTCAGCGCCGAGCCGTCGCCGAGGGCGGTGGCCACTGCCGCGTCGATCCAGGCGGAGGCGCGGTGTGCCGCCTGGTCGTCGTGTCGCCGCCCGAGCCAGTCGAGCATCATCGCCGTCGAGAGCACCGTGGCCAGTGGGTTGGCGATCCCCTGGCCCGCGATGTCGGGGGCGGAGCCGTGCGCGGCCTGGAAGAGCCCGTGGGCGTCGCCGACGTCTCCCGAGCCTGCGAGGCCGAGCCCGCCGACGGTGCCTGCGCCGAGGTCGGAGAGGATGTCGCCGAACATGTTCTCCGTGACGACGACGTCGAAGGTCGCCGGGCGCTGCACGAGATAGAGCGCTGCCGCGTCGACGTACACGGCCTCGAAGGCGACGTCGGGGTGTCGAGCGGCGACCTCGGTGACCACCTCCCGGAAGAACGCGTACGAGGCGAGCACGTTCGACTTGTCCACGCACGTGACGAGCGGCGCCCGGCCGTGCCCCGCCCGGGCCCGGCTCTCGGCGAGCGCGAACGCCGCCTCCGCGATCCGTAGCGTCCCGGCGCGTGTGACGATGCTCGTGTCCGCGGCCACCTCGCCCTCGACGCGGCTGCCGCCGTGGCGGCCCGCGTAGACGCCCTCGACGTTCTCGCGCACGATCACGTAGTCGATGCCACCGGCGGTGTCCCGCAGCGGCGTGGGCACGCCCGGGTACAGCCGCACCGGCCTGATCCCCGCGTACAGATCGAGGCCGAAGCGCAGGCGGAAGATCACGTCGGCCCCGGCCTCCCTGCCGTCGGGGTGGCGTGCGTCCGGGAGCCCCGCGGCGCCGAGGAGGATCGCGTCTGCGGCGGCGCACGCTCCGTAGGCGCCGTCGGAGATCGCCTCCCCGGTCCGGCGCCACGCCTCTGCGCCGACGTCGAAGCTCTCCAGGTCGAACGCGACCTCCTCGCCCGAGAGCTCCTCGACGCGCCGCAGCACGCGGAGCGCCTCCGCCACGACCTCGGGGCCGATCCCGTCGCCCGGCAGGACGGCGATGCCGTAGCTCATCCGCCGGCGGCGATGAACGCGCGGTAGTGCTCCACGTACTGCGCGATGCCCTCCCGCAGCGAGAGGTACGTCGGCTCCCACCCGAGCTGGCTGCGGGCGTTCTCGACCGACAGTGGCGCGCGCAGCGCGACCACGGGCTTCTCCGCCTCGGAGAGCTCCTCGCCGATCTCGACATCGGCTCCCGGCACGAGCTCGCGCACGATCTGCGCGACCTCCGACGTGGTCGCCATCGGCCCGCCGGTGGAGCCGTAGAAGATGCGGTCGGCGTCGTCGGGCGCGTCGAGCATCGCCACCACCAGGCTCGCGATGTCCTGTGCGTGCGTGTACGGCCGCGGGTGCGCGCCGCCGAACTCGAAGTGGGCGGGCAGGCCGCGCACGGCGTTCTCGACCATCGCCTTGATCGGCCCCACGTACTGGTTCATGCCGAGCCCGTACACGGCCGAGGGCCGGATCGTGCGGAAGTCGAGGCCGAGCGCCTGCTTGTACGCGAAGAGCATCACCTCCGCGGCCACCTTGGTGGAGCCGTAGAAGTCGGTGCCCGGCCCTGCGTCCGCGAGCAGGATCGGGTGGTTGCCGTCGATCGGCTCGTAGAGCACGCGCGGCAGCACTCCGATCGACGAGAAGTTGACGATCCGCGGCACCCCGAAGGCGATCATCGCCTCGACGAGGTTGATCACTCCGCCGACGTTGACCTGGAAGGCGGTGGAGCGGTTGGTCGCCAGGTAGGCGGGGTCCAGGATCATGCCGGCGTGCACGACCTCGTCCGGGCGGTGCACGCGGAAGACGTCGAGCACGCGCGCCTGGTCGCCGATCGAGGCGAGCTCGAGCGGGACGGCGTCGACGTCGTCTCCGATCGTGAAGCGCGCCTCCGGGATGTAGTCGCGCACGTCGAGCACGACGACACGGCGCCCGGTGTCGAGCAGCGCCCGCACGAGGTTGCCGCCGATGAAGCCCGCGCCGCCGGTGACGAGCGTCGTGCGCTCCGCGACCGGCTTGCGCTCGGCGCCGCGGGTGCCGATGTCGATCTCCGGCCTGGCCATGCCCTGCTGGTAGCGGCTCTCGCTCATCTGACCCTCCTTCTCATCCCTGGACTGCCCCCAGCGTCAGCCCGCGTACGAGGTGGCGCTGGACGAGGATGCCGAGGAAGAGCGCCGGCACGAGCGAGACCATCGTCAGCGCACTTGCCTCGCCGTACTGGTTCCCCTGGAAGCCGGTCACGACGCCGGCGAGGGCGACGGGCAGCGTGACGGCACTGTCGCGCGCGAGTACCTGGGCGAAGAGGAACTCCGTCCACGAGAAGATGAACGCGAAGGCGGCGGCAGAGACGAGGCCGGGTGCCGCGAGCGGCCAGGCGATCTTCGCCAGCGCCTGCAGGCGTGAGCAGCCGTCGACGAGCGCGGCCTCCTCGAGCTCGACTGGCATCTGGCGGAAGTAGGCGTACATCATCCAGACCGTGAACGGGAGCGCGAAGACGGTGTAGAGCAGGATCAACCCCGTCTTCGTGTCCACGAGCGTGAACCCGAACCACGCGTCTGCGTAGCGGCTGTAGAGCAGGAACACCGGAAGGATCACCGCGATCGGGAGCAGCATCCGCTGGGAGAGGAACCAGAACGCGAGGTGCTTGCCGCCCGTGTTGAAGCGGGCCATCGAGTAGGCCGCTGCGGTGCCGATGATCACCGCGATCACGGTCGTGACGCTGGCGATGATGAGCGAGTTCTCGAGCCCTTTCCACCCGTTGAAGCTGTTCAACGCCGTCGTGAAGTGGATCCCCGTCGGGTTCTCCGGCCACCACACGGGTGGGTCGCGAAGGAGATCCTCCTGCGGCTTGATCGACGTCACCGCTGCCCAGTACATGGGCAACAGGAGGAAGCCGAGGTAGAGCAGGATGAACGCGGTGCGCACGATCGCGCCGATCCGGAACCGGCTGCCGCGCACGACCCGCGTCGTCCCGTGGCGGGTCGCCGAGCGCCGTCTCAGTGCGTCGAGTGCCACGCTACGCCTCCAGTGGTTTCAGCATCCGTCGGACCAGCCAGAAGGCGACCACGGTGAGCATGATCATGAACATGAAGGCTCCCGCCGTGCCCTGGCCGAGGTGGAAGAGCTCGAAGCCCTGCTGGTAGAGGTAGTACGACGTCGTGTACGTGGCGGTGCCCGGCCCTCCCCGCGTCAGCGAGTAGATGATGTCGAACAGCTTGGCCGCGTCGATGAAGCGGAAGGTGACGGCGATCATCACGATCGGCGTGAGCAACGGCAGCGTGACGAAGAAGAACGACTGGCGTGGCTTGGCGCCGTCCAGGTCGGCCGCCTCGTACAAGGTGTCCGGGATCGCCGTCAGCCCGGCGAGCAGGATCACGAACATGAACGGCGTCCACTGCCAGGCGTCGGCGAGGATGAGCGAGATGTAGGTCCACGGCGAGTCGATCGTGAAGTCGATCGCCACGTCGTGCCCGAGGAGCCCGCTGAGGAGCCAGTTCGCGGGGCCGAACGGGCGGCGCAAGAAGAGGTCGAAGAACCCGCCCACGATCACCGGGCTCATGAAGAGGGGGATCACGAACAGGACCATCAACACGCGGCGCCCCTTGAACGGGCGCACCATGGCGAGCGCGAGGAGGAGCCCGATCGCCAGCTCGACGGCGACCGACGTCGTGGCGAGGAGGGCCGTCACCCACAGCGAGTGCCGCCAGACCGGGTCTTCCCAGTTCGTCCTGAAGTTGTCGAGTCCGACCCACGGGTGGTCGTTGCCGATCGAGAAGTCGAACTGGACGAAGCTCGTCCAGATGGCGAAGCCGAGCGGGAAGATTGTGAGGACGACGATGAGGACGACCGACGGCGCGATCAGCAGCCAGCGGATGTTGCGGTCCATCCAGGAGGAGGCGGAACGGGTCCGCCTCCTCCTGATCGTTCCGGCGTCACTGGCCATCGTGACCGGTGGTCGAGTCGTTACTTGCGGACCGCAAGGCCCTTCTTGGCGACCGTGTTCTTGGCCGTCGCCCCGGGGAGCTTGAGGAACGACTGGTACGAGGCCCGCTGCTTGTCGACACCGAGCTTCTTCGTGATGCGATCCCACTCGGCGGCCGCCTCGTCGAGGCCCTTCTGGATGTCCTTGCCCGCGTAGATCCCCGTCATCGCCCGGTCGAGGGCGTTCGCGTAGTCGGCGGCGCCCGTCATGATCGGGTCGAGCACCGCGTTGTTCGCCGCTTCGCGGAGCGCCGACAGGTACTCCTTCGCCGACGGCCACCGGCCCTGGAACTGCTTCGAGCGGTAGTGCGACAACCGGTACGCGTCGCGCAGCGTGTAGGGCAGCTGCACGCGTTGCAGTGAGATCGACGGGCTCGTCGCCCACTGCGAGAACAGGTAGGCGGCCTCCTTGTTCTTCGAGTTGGCCGAGATCGACTTCACGAACGAGCCGGCGTGCTCGCCGTTGAGGTTCGGCATCAGGGCGTAGCCGACCTTGCCCGCGATCTTCGACTTCGGCAGGAACGAGAACGCCTTGTCCCTCTGCGCGTAGTTCTCGGAGATCCGCCCGGTCGGCGGCCAGGCGTAGATCATCGCCGTCTTGCCCTCGAGCCAGTTGACCCACGAGCTGACGAAGTCGAGCTTCTCGATGCCCGGCGCGGAGGCCTTGAGCTCGAGCATGATCGACTGCATCGTCTTCACGCCGATCTTGTTGTTGATCAGCGCCTTCATCGTCTTCGGGTC
Organism: Thermoleophilia bacterium; assembly: GCA_029858755.1. Lineage (GTDB taxonomy): Bacteria > Actinomycetota > Thermoleophilia > Gaiellales > Gaiellaceae > Gaiella. The sequence continues at coordinate 1,554 of JAOUEK010000081.1, read as the reverse complement.
GAAGAACTGGCCGCCCCGCGCGCGGAACTGCTGGAAGAAGTAGAACTGGTTGCCGGGGTTGCCGAGGCCGCGGCCCTCGCCGCCGCCGTAGACCTTCGGGGCCAGCTGGTCGGTGATGAACTGCGCAACCTGGTTGAACTCGTCCCACGTCTTCGGGACGCGGAGGTTCTGCTTGAACTTCGCCTTGTAGGCGGCCTTCAGCTTCGCGTTGCCGAAGATGTCCTTGCGGTAGTAGAGGTTCCAGACGTCGCCGTCGTCGAAGAAGCCGTACGTCTTGCCCTTGTAGCGCATCAGGGCCTGGTACAGGGGGTGGTAGTCCTTCAACGTCGACTGCGCCTTGTACTTCTTGATCCAGGCGTCCATCGGGTCGATGACACCCCGCTCGGCGAAGTCGGGCATCCACACCGGGGAGCCGTCGATCACGTCGATGCCGCCGGTCTTGGCGATGCTGTCGGCGATCACCTTCGAGTAGATCTGCGCGAACGGGGCCTCGATCACGCTGACCTTGATCCCCGTGAGCTTCTCCCACAGCGGCCCGGTGAAGTTCTTGTCGTCGAGTGCCTGCAGGCCGGCCTCGTTCGTCTTCGTCAGCGTGATGCCGGCGTACTGCTTCGCCGCCGCGACGGCGCCGGCCGCGATCGGATCGCCGGCCGTCATGCTGGTCGACGCCTTGATCGCCGCTTCGGCTTGCGCCTCTGCCATGAAGAACGGTCCCGCCGCAGCGGCCGCAGCGAGCAGTTTCGCAGAGTTGAAGACGAAGTCCTTGCGCCCGACGGGCTGGCCGAAGAGTGCTGCCTCGGGCCCATCGAGCCCTTCGTGAATGTCGTCACTCACGGTTTCCTCACCGCTCCTTTCCGATGGCGTGCTGTATGACCGGTTACGCGATCATCCCTTGCCGGGCGACCATCGTCAATAGCTGAAACCGTGTGCCGGCTCACACCGTGTCTTCGTCGACGCCTTCTCGGAGGCGTAGTCAGTCGAGACCGACGCGTTCGCCCGTGTCGGGGTCGAAGAAGCGGAGCGCCCCGGCAGCGACGGCCACCTCGGCGATGCTGTTCTCCCGCGCCGTCGTGTCGACGCCGAAGCGAGCCACGAACGACGTGCGCCGGCTCTGTCGCAGATGGTCGAGCTCGTCCACGGCAGCGGCGTCGACGTCCTGGGCGATCTCGACCACCTCGTCCGCGACGACGGGCGCCGCTTCGACCTGGAAGTGGACGACGACCTCGGAGCCCAGCAGCTCGCGCAGCTGCACGAGGCCCTTGAGCCGGCGGTCCGCAGGCGTGTCGGGCAGGAGGGCGACGTCCTCGAGGTGCTCGGGCCGCACGCCCACGATCACGTCGCGACCGACGTACTCCGCCAGCGAGTCGCCTGACTCCGCCGCGTCGACGCTCAGGTGCTGCCCGTCCCCGAAGGCCACGGCGAGCCCGGCGTCACGGCGGTCGATGCTCCCCATGAAGAAGTTCATGCCGGGGCTGCCGATGAAGCCGGCCACGAAGAGGTTGGCCGGACGGTTGTAGAGCTCCTGGGGCGGAGCCACCTGCTGGAGCTCGCCCT
>JAOUEK010000080.1 GCA_029858755.1 Thermoleophilia bacterium | reverse complement strand
GGTGCCGCCGCCGGCGGCGAGCGCATGCGCGACGGCCGCCAGGTTCTCGCGCCAGACCGGCTCCGGCGTCGGCGGCAGGATGTCGTCCCAGATCGCGGCGAAGCTGCCGACGAGCTGCGGGAACCGCGCCGGGCGCGCCATCAGCCACCAGTGGAGGTGCGCGCTGCCGTCGCCCCAGCGGCACACGTGGACGCGCCCGACCTCGCCGACCGCGCGCACGGCGGCCTCCACGCGGAGCAGCATCGGCCCGAGCTCCCGGGCGAGGTCGTCCGGGAGGTCGTCGAGGTCGTGGTGCGCGCGCGGGAAGAGGATCACGACCACCGGCAACCCCGACGGACGCTCGAGCGGCGTCACGAGCCAGTGCTCGTCGCTCCAGACCGCGCCCTCGAGCCCGTGCTCGCACCGCCAGCAGTCGACGCCCCGGGCGCCGTTCCTCGGGCGCTCCCTCGCGACCGGGGGCACGAGCGGGCGGACGCGGATCTCGCCGTCGAACGGGAACGTCTCCCAGTCCCGCACCGGCGGCATCGCCAGCCGACCCTCGGCGTCGGCCGCGGCAACCGCGCGGGCGAAGATCTCCTCGGCCCGCTCCGGCATGGCCGTGAGCGTACTGCTTGGAGCCGCAGGGACGGCGGGGTCAGGCTGAAGCCTGACCCCGGGGGGTGAGGCTTGATCCTCACCCCGCCGTTGGCGTGGTCGTGGCCGGGGTGGGGTGGGCAACGGCGGGGGTCAGGCTGAAGCCTGACCCCGGGGTGAGGATTCATCCTCACCCCGCCGCTCACCCTGCCGCTCGCGGCTGCGGGCGAGGCGAGCCCGCCCCTACTTCGGCTCGGGCTCGAGCTTGTAGCCGACGCCGTAGCGGGTCTGCAGAAAGGTGTGCGTCGACGCGCGCGCGTCCACCTTCTCGCGGAGCTTGCGGACGAACACGTCGACCGTGCGGTCGCGATGCGACGCGCGGCGTCCCCACACCCGCTGCAGGAGCTCGTCGCGGGTGAGTACGCGACCCTGCTCGAGCGCGAGAGCGTAGAGCAGCCGGAACTCGGTCGGGGTCAGGCCAGCCGACGCGCCGTCGACGAACGCCTGGACGTTCCGCGGGTCGAGGCGGAGCTCCTCGATCACGATCTCCTCGCCACGCTGCGGGTCCTGGGCCCGGGTGCCGCGGCGGGCTGCGGCACCGACCCGTGCGACCAGCTCCTTCATCGAGAACGGCTTCACGAGGTAGTCGTCGGCACCGATCTCGAGCGCGTGCACGCGGTCGTGCTCGGTTCCGCGCGCCGAGACGACGACGATCGGCGTCCCGATCCCCTCGCCGCGGGCCTGCTCGATCACCTTCCAGCCGTCGAGGCCGGGCAGCATCAGGTCGAGCACACACACGTCGGGGCGCTCGAAGCGAAGGCGGGCGAGGCCCGTCTCGCCGTTCGCGACACCGACGGCGTCGAACCCCGCCGACTGCAGGTGCCGGGCCATGCCCTGGGCGATCACCTCGTCGTCCTCGATGATCAGCACGGTCGCCACGATCTCGGGGATTGTGACGTTCGGGCGCGAGGTCGGGAGCGCCCAGGCGGTCATCGGCCGGTCAACAGGTCGTGAACCAGCCGATCGCGGCGGCCCATGCGGCGCGGGCGCTCGACGGCAGGCTGGTACAACCGCCTGTGTGGAGGCAGATGCGCGCCGTGGGCGAATGCTGGTCGAGGAGAGCCGCGAGGCCGTGGTGGTCCTCGACGCCGACGACCGAGTCCTGCTCGCAAGCCGTCGTGCCCGCCAGTCGATCGACGCCCTCCGCGAGGGAGCGCCGCTGCCGCCGGGCCTGCTCTCCGGCGAGGCGGGGATCGTCCCGCTGATCGTGCCGATCGAGGTCGACGGTCGTCAGGAGCGCCTCGTCTACCTGAGCCAGGCCGGCGACATGACCGCCTACGAGGAGCTCCGCACCGGCTTCACCGCTTCCGTCTCGCACGAGCTCCGGACGCCGCTCGCGCGGTTGCTCGCGTTGCTCGAGACGGCCGCGCTCCCCGGCGAGGACGTCCATGCGCTCACCGCGCAGGCGCGCGCGGAGGTCGAGCAGATCCGGGAGCTGATCGACGAGGTCATGTTCCTCAGCGAGCTGGAGTCGGGCGCGCGCGTCGTCTCGCTCGGAGCCGTGCCCGTGCTCCCGGAGCTGGAGGCGGTCGCGGCGGAGCTGGTCGACCGCGCCAGTCGTGCAGGTGTGGCGATCGCGGTGCGCGGAGACCCGACGATCGAGCTGGAGATCAGGCCACGCCTGCTGCGTGTGATCGCGCAGAACCTCGCCGAGAACGCGATCCGCTACGCAGGCCCGGGGTCGTCCTTCACGCTTTCGGTCGAGCGCGTACCCGAGGGAGTCGCGCTCCGCGGCGCCGACGACGGCGTCGGGGTCAAGGAGACCGAGCTGCTCCGTGTCTTCGAGCGGTTCTACCGCTCCGACCGATCGCGAGCCTCTCGTGGCACCGGGCTCGGCCTCGCCATCGTCAAGCACATCGTCACACAGGCCGGAGGGACGGTCGAGGCGCACGGTCGGCCGGGCGGTGGGCTCGAGATCCGCTGCGTCTTCCCCGCACATGGGCGGTAACGAGCTCGTTACCAGTCGTTCACCAGTCGGTCTCCCATCCGCGGAGGTGCGGGACGACACTTACCGTGGTGACGAGCATGACGACCCCTGAGATCGACAGGACGAGGCTCGGCGCGCTGGCAGAGCCGGCTTCTGGGGACGGGCGCGGCGACGACGTCGTCTTCGACGTGCGAGACCTGAGCGTGTCCTACAGCGGCAACGTGGCGCTCAAGGACGCGACGCTCCAGGTGCGCGAGAACTACGTGACCGCGTTCATCGGCCCGTCCGGCTGCGGCAAGTCGACGTTCATCCGGGTGTTCAACCGGATGAACGACCTGATCGACGGCGCCCGCGTCGAGGGCACCGTCCTCTACCACGACCGTGACCTCTACGGTGACGGCGTCGACCCGGTCGAGGTCAGGCGGCGCATCGGCATGGTCTTCCAGAAGCCCAACCCGTTCCCGAAGTCGATCTACGACAACATCGCCTTCGGGCCGCGGGTGCTCGGCATGAAGAAGGGGCTCGACGAGCGTGTCGAGCGCGCGCTCCAGAGCGCCGCGCTGTGGGACGAGGTCAAGGACCGCCTCAAGGAGAACGCCCTCGGCCTCTCGGGCGGCCAGCAACAGCGGCTCTGCATCGCGCGGGCCATCGCCGTCGAGCCCGACGTGATCCTGATGGACGAGCCGGCCTCGGCGCTCGACCCGATCTCCACCTCCCGCATCGAGGACCTGATCCACGACCTCAAGCGCTCGTACACGATCGTGATCGTCACCCACAACATGCAGCAGGCCGCCCGCGTCGCCGACATGACCGCCTTCTTCAGCGTCGAGGTGCGCGACGACGGCGGGCGCCACGGCGTCCTCGTCGAGTACGACCGGACGACGAAGATCTTCACGAACCCGTCGGACCGGCGCACCGAGGACTACGTCACGGGGCGCTTCGGCTAGCGCATGGCCCGGGTCGAGTTCCAGCACGCGCTCGACACGCTCGAGGCAGCCCTTCAGGACCTGGGCACGGTGTCGCTGCGCGCCGTGCGCGGGGCGCTCGACGCACTCGAGAGCCAGGACGTCGAGCTCTGCGACGAGGTGATCGCCTTCGACGACGAGATCGACGACCGCTACCACCGCCTGGAGAAGATGGTGGCGCAGCTGCTCGCGCTCGAGACACCCGTCGCCGGCGACCTGCGGCTCGTGCTCGCGATCCTCCACGGCGGGATCCACCTGGAGCGCATCGGCGACCAGTCGGTGACGATCGCCAAGCTGACCAAGCTCTCGGCGACGCTGCAGCAGCGCGCGGGGCTCGTCGAAGGCCTGCACGAGATGGGGGAGCGGGCGGAGGAGATGGTCAGGGTCGCACTCGACTCCTTCGCGTCCCGTGACGTCGCGCGCGCCCGGTCGCTGGTCGAGCTCGACGAGCTCATCGACCGCACGAACCGCCGCGTTGCGGGTCAGGTGCTCGAGTTCGTCGACGACCCGGCATCCGCGGAATGGGGCATGCGCATGATCGTGGTCTCCCGCTGCATCGAGCGGATCGGCGACAACGCCGTCGACATCGGCGAGCAGACCGAGTTCGTCGTCACCGGCGAGTTTCGCGAGTTCGGCGACGCCTCTCACTGACCCGTTCACCAGCCCGTCACCACATCGATACCGCGCCGATGCCCACGACCTCGTCCCTGATCGCGACAGTCCCATCGGCACCGGTGCCCGATCCGTGCGGCGCTGGGCTGTCAACCGGGACCAAGGGGAATCGGGGGTAGGAGAATGAAGAGGAGACTCGCGCTGGGACTCGCTCTCGTGCTGCTCGTCGTCGCGGCGCTGGTCGCCGGGCGCGCCGGCGCGGCGACGCAGCGGCAGGCCGGCTCGCTCGTGGGCACGGGGGCGACGTTCCCGTTCCCGCTGATCTCGAAGTGGATCCCCGAGATGGCGAAGGCCTACGGGATCGACATCACGTACTCGCCGACCGGCTCGGGCGCCGGCATCGCCGCGATCACCGCCCGTACCGTCGACTTCGGCGCCTCCGACGCGCCGCTGTCGCCGGATCAGCTTGCCGCGTGCAAGGGCTGCGTGGTGATCCCGTGGGGGCTCGCCGGCGTCTCGCTCCCGTACAACATCCCGGGGCTCGACGGCCGGCTGAAGCTGAACGCCGCGACCATCACCGGGATCTTCGACGGCTCGATCACGAAGTGGAACCATCCGGCGATCCGGAGGCTGAACCGGGGCCTCGACCTGCCCGACCTCACGATCACCGCGGTGCACCGCTCCGACGGGTCGGGCACGACCTACGCGTTCACCGACTACCTCTCGGCGGTGAGCCCGACGTGGAAGAGCAAGGTCGGTCGCAACACGGCGGTCAGCTGGCCCGGCGGCGTGGGCGCGCGCGGCAGCTCAGGGGTGACCGGGGTCGTCAAGAGCACCGCCGGCGCGATCACCTACGTCGACGTGGCGTACGCGATCACGAACAAGCTGTCCTTCGCGCTCGTCCAGAACAGGCGCGGCGGGTTCGCCGCGCCGGGCCTGCGGGGCATCACGTCGGCGCTGTCGACGCTGCCGAAGAAGGTGACGAGGCTCTCGCAGCTGAAGATCGTCGACCCGCCGAAGGCGGCACCCAAGAACGCGTACCCGATCTCGACCTTCACGTACGTGATCGCCCCCACGAGCTCGTCCAAGGCGGCCGACCTCCGCAAGTTCGTCCACTGGGCGGTCTCGCAAGGGCAGACGTTCGGCCCACCGCTCTTCTTCGTGCCGCTGCCGACCACGGTGAAGGGGTTCGCCTACCGCGAGATCAAGAAGATCAAGGGGTAGCGGGGCTCGTCCACGCCACGCCGTGAGCGCATGACGTCCACCGGATACACCCCCGCGGCGCCGGACCTCCGGCGCCGCGGCATCAGGTTGGGCGACGTCCTCTTCCGCGGGGTGTCGCTGGCCGCGGCGCTCGCGGCAGCCGCGCTCCTCGGGCTGATCACCTGGAAGGTGATCGATCTCGCATGGCCCGCGATGGACGCCTTCGGCCTCTCGTTCGTCTGGACCGAGGCGTGGGACCCGGTCAAGGACCTCTACGGTGGCCTCGCGTTCATCTACGGGACGGTGATGACGTCGCTGATCGCGCTCGTCCTCGCCACCCCGCTCTCGATCGCGATCGCGCTGTTCCTCACCGAGATCGCCCCCCGCCGCCTGGCCGCGCCGATCGCGACCATGGTCGAGCTGCTGGCGGCGATCCCGAGTGTCGTGCTCGGCCTCTGGGGCATCCTCGTCTTCGGCCCCTGGGTGCGCGATCACCTGGAGCCCTGGCTCCAGGGCGCCTTCGGGTTTCTGCCGATCTTCTCCGGCCAACCGTCGCAGGTGGGCCTGCTCCCGGCCGCGCTCGTACTCACGATCATGATCATCCCCATCACCTCGGCGATCTGCCGCGAGCTGTTCGTGCGCGTGCCCAAGGATCTCGTCGACGGCTCCATGGCGCTCGGCTCGACGCGGTGGGAGGCGATCCGCAAGGTGCTCCTGCCGTACGCGGCACCGGGGATCGCGGCCGCGATCCTGCTCGGCCTCGGCCGGGCGTTCGGCGAGGCGATCGCCGTCACCCAGGTGATCGGGAACGGCAACGTCATCCCGTCCTCGTGGTTCGAGCCGGCCGACACGCTCGGCTCCAGGATCGCCGCGCAGTACCAGGGCGCGACGAGCGTGCTCCAGGCCGGGTCGATCCTCTACCTGGCGGCGATCCTGATGGTGATCTCCCTGGTCACGAACGTGGTCGCCCAACTCGTGGTCGCACGCTTCGAGAAGGTGCGGAGGGCCTACTGATGGCGACGGCCGGCTCGGCGGACGAGCGCTACGACATCACGCGCCGCTCGAGCGGCCTGGGTCGGCGGCGGCTCACCGAGCAGGCGTTCGCCGCGCTCGGGGTGGCGAGCGCCGTCGTGGCCGTCGGCATCCTCGGGCTCGTGCTCGGCACCGTGCTCTACAAGGGCTTCAGCCAGCTCTCGCTCTCGTTCTTCACGAAGCCGCGCCCGCTGTTCGGCGAGTCAGGGGGCATCGCGGACGCCCTGGTCGGGAGCGCCCTGATCGTCGGCATGTGCATGGCGATGGCGATCCCGTTCGCCGTGCTCGTCGCCGTCTACATGTCCGAGTACGCGGGCCCTCGCTTCTCCCGGATCCTCCGTGTCGTGCTCGACATCCTCAACGGGGTGCCCGCCATCGTCGTCGGCATCTTCGTCTTCGGCCTGCTGGTCGTCGGCCGCGGGCAGAGCGCGATCTTCGGGGCGCTCTCGCTCGCCGTCCTCATGCTGCCGATGGTCGCCCGGGCCACGCAGGAAGTGCTCGAGGTGATCCCGCGCAGCCTGCGCGAGGCGAGCCTCGCCCTCGGCGTCACTCGCTGGCGCACCACCGTGAGCATCGTGCTGCCGTCGGCGATCGGCGGCATCCTCACGGGCGTCGTGATCGCCGTGGCGCGCGTCGCGGGAGAGACCGCGCCGCTGCTCTTCACGTCGTCGATCGCCGCCAACCAGATCTCGGGCGACGTCACGAACGCCCTGCCGACGCTGCCGGTGGCGATCTTCGCCTTCTCCGAGTCGCCGGACCCCGGTGAGCAGGCCGCCGGCTGGGCGGCCGCGCTCGTCCTGATCGGCTTCGTGCTCGTGATGAACATCCTCGCCAAGGTGTTCGCGGCGAACCGGCGGAAGAGGCTCGAGGGCGCGTAGACAGTCAACCGGCGCGGCCCCGCGCAGCCGTGTCTGGAGCTCAGCTCGTCACTGGCGTCGGTGTGGCGGTCTGCGGCAGGGCGAGCCGCCGTACCTCCCAGCGACGCGCAACGAATGCCGTCGCGGCGATCAGGACCGCCAGAGAGAACACGATCCCCGTGCCGCCGGGGAGCCGCGTGATCAGCTCCATGAGCCCGCCGACCAGTGCCGCCATCGGGATCGTGATCACCCAGGCGGTGAGGATGTTGCCTGCGACACCCCAGCGCACCGCAGACAGCCCGCGAATGGAGCCGGCGCCCATCACGGCGCCGGAGATGGTGTGCGTGGTCGACACCGGGAAGCCGTAGTGGGCGGTCGTCCACAGCACGGA
>JAOUEK010000079.1 GCA_029858755.1 Thermoleophilia bacterium | reverse complement strand
TATCGGCAGGCGAGGGCCGTCCCCTGAGCTGCGCCCGCGTCACGGTCGAGCCATCCCGGGCCGGCCTGTCGCCGCGTAGGAGTGCCAATTCGACAGGGAGGGACTGGATGGGGCTCCGGGCACGTGCGACCCGCCGCCCGCGGCAGGGTGGATCGTTATCGGCGCCTTCCCCGTCGCGTCGAGCGCGGGCTCCGGGCTCGACGTCGGCGAGCCGGCAGCTCGGTACCTCCCGCGGCCGAGGCGCTCGACCTCACCGCGGCGCACGAGGCGGCTGATCGTCGCCTCGACGCCCTGCCGCGGATGCTTGGTGGTGGTCGAGATCCACCTCCTGGTCTCCAGCGCCTCGTGTACGTCGCCGGCGCTCCAGACACGGGTGGGGTCCTCCTCGAAGAGCCGCCGGATGGCCTGCACGCCGGAGGGCGCCGCCACCACGCGTGTCGACGCCGATCCGAGCTCGCGCTCCGGCCCGCTCGCCTCTCGAAGGCGGGCGATCTTGCGCTCGAGCTTCTCCGCCTTTTCACGCGCGCGCGACTCCTTCTCGCGCAGCCGCTCGGCGTCGGCCTCGAGCTTCCGGATCCGGTCGAGAGGGGTTGACGGTTTCAAACGTGTCGGGCGTGCTTGGACGTGTGCCAGACCCTGTTCGGTGCAGGCCAAGCGTGTCCTTCCCAACATCCGCTCCGAAGCCGAGAAGCGCACGGAGTTGTCCCGGCGATCCCGCAGCCATCGGCTGGGAGGGTGGTTCCAAGCACTCGCGTCGGGATCCAAACACGGTGTCGGCGTTTACTCTGCTCTGCCTGGAAACAGCCGTCGGCCCAAACCCACGCCCGACTCGCTCAGCCCGGTGCCGTCGCTGCAATGGGGGCCTTCGCGTTGCGGCACCGATTGATCGAGAGTGCCGACAGCAGCCTTGATCGCGGGGGCCTCGGTCGTCGCGGCCCGTGGCCCGGGGAGAAGCCCCCCGGCCCCCGAACGACGAGGGGCCGGCTCGCGCCGGCCCCTCGCAGGGCGGATCTCCGCCGGGGACGGTCCCGCTCGGGGACAGACCCCTTCGGGGACAGTCCCCTACATCATCCCGCTCATGTCGGGCATGCCGGCGCCAGCGGTCTCCTTCTCGGGAGCCTCGACGACGACTGCCTCGGTGGTGAGGATGTTCTTCGCGATCGACGCGGCGTTCTGCAGCGCCGAGCGGGTGACCATCGTCGGGTCGATGATGCCGGCCTTGATGAGATCCTCGATCTGGCCGTCCTCGACGTTGAGCCCGTGGCCCTTCTTGGCGGCCCGAACCTTGTCGACGACGACGGAGCCTTCGAGGCCCGCGTTCTGCGCCAGCTGCCGTAGCGGCTCCTCGAGCGCCCGCACGATGATCGACGAGCCGGTCTTCTCGTCGCCCTCGAGCTCCTCGAAGCCCTTCTTGACCGAGTCCGCGGCGTTGATCAGGGCGACTCCACCGCCGGCCACGATGCCCTCCTCGAGGGCGGCGCGGGTGGCCTGGAGCGCGTCCTCGACGCGGTGCTTCTTCTCCTTCATCTCGGTCTCGGTGGCAGCGCCGACCTTGACGACGGCGACACCTCCCGACAGCTTCGCGAGGCGCTCCTGGAGCTTCTCGCGGTCGAAGTCGGAGTCGGTGTTCTCGACCTCCGCCTTCAGCTGCTTGATGCGGGCCTTGATCGCCTCGGAGTCGCCGGCGCCGTCCACGATCGTGGTCGTGTCCTTGTCGATCACGATCTTGCGGGCCCGGCCGAGCTGGGTGAGCTTGGTGTTCTCGAGCTTGAGCCCCATCTCCTCGGTGATCACCTCGCCGCCGGTGAGGATCGCGATGTCCTCGAGCATCCGCTTGCGGCGGTCGCCGAAGCCCGGCGCCTTGACGGCGACGGCGGTGAACACGCCGCGGAGCTTGTTGACGACGATCGTCGCGAGCGCCTCGCCCTCGACGTCCTCCGCCACCACGAGCAGCGGCTTGCCGGCCTGGATCACCTGCTCGAGCACCGGCAGCAGGTCCTTCACCGCACCGATCTTCTGGTTGGCGATGAGGACGTACGGGTCCTCGAGCTCGGCCTTCATGCTCTCGGCGTCGGTGATCATGTAGGGCGACAGGTAGCCCTTGTCGAACTGCATGCCCTCCGTGAACTCGAGGTCGAGGCCGAAGGTCTGGCCCTCCTCGACGTTGACGACGCCGTCCTTGCCGACCTTCTCGATCGCATCGGCGATCACGTCGCCGATCTCGCGCTCGCGCGACGAGATCGTGGCCACACGGGCGATGTCCTCCTTGCCGGCGACCTCGGTCGACTGCTTCTTCAGGTCCTCGACCACGGCCTCGACGGCCTTCTCGATGCCGCGCTTGAGCCCCATCGGGTTCGCACCGGCAGCGACGTTCTTCAGGCCCTCGCGAACGATCGCCTGGGCGAGCACGGTCGCGGTGGTGGTTCCGTCACCGGCGACGTCGTTCGTCGCGGTGGCGACCTCCTTCACGAGCTGGGCGCCCTGATTCTCGAAGGGGTCCTCGACCTCGATCTCGCGAGCAATGGTGACCCCGTCGTTCGTGATCGTCGGCGCGCCGAAGCGCTTGTCCAGCACGACGTAGCGGCCCTTCGGGCCGAGCGTCACCTTGACCGCATCGGCGAGGATGTTGACCCCCCGCTCGAGCGCGCGGCGCGCGTCCTCGTTGAACTTCAGCTCCTTGTGAGCCATTTGTTCCGTTTCCTCCTCTTCGCCTTACGTGGGAAAGGGCGAGGCGAGCCTCGCGCCTACACGGCCGCGCGGTCGCCGACGACCTTCGCCAGGATGTCGGACTCACGCAGGATCAGGACCTCGTCGGTGCCGATCTTGATGTCGGTGCCGCCGTACTTGGAGAAGATGACCTCGTCACCCTCCTCGACGTCCATCTTGATGTACTCCCCGTTCTCGTCGCGCGGGCCGGGGCCGACCGAGAGGACCTTGCCGCGCTGCGGCTTCTCCTTCGCGGTGTCGGGGAGCACGATGCCGCTCGCGGTCATCTCCTCCTCGTCGAGGACCTCGACGATGACGCGGTCACCGAGGGGCTGCAGGTTCATGCACTTGCCTCCCTGAGACTGTTGTTGGTGTGATCCTTCCTGGCACTCCCGATACGAGAGTGCCGATCCGGCACTCTACCACACGGTGTGCCAACGTGGGCGGAGATATGAGTCGGTCCGGCTCATATCGTTGCAGCAGGTGCTAGAACCAGGTCATGCGGCGCGAACGGTCGGCCGGGGGCGTCCTCGTCAGGCGGATGCGCGGCCGCCCGTGGGTGGCCGCGATCCGTCCCCGAGGCAAGGCGCCGGGCACGTGGGTGCTGCCCAAGGGGCTACTCGACCCGGGGGAGTCCGGCGTGGACACGGCGCTCCGCGAGACCCGCGAGGAGACCGGCGTCGAGGCACGCGTGGAACAGCTGCTCGGCGACGTGCGCTACGTCTACACGTGGGAAGGGGAGCGGGTGTTCAAGGTCGTGCGCTTCTTCCTGCTCACGCCCGTTCGTGGCCGCCTGGGAGCGTTGCCGCCGGGCATGGAGCTCGAGGTCGCGGAGGCACGCTGGCTCCCGCTCGAGGACGCGCCGCGCCTGCTCGCCTACCGCGGCGAGCGCGAGATGGCCGAGCGCGCCCTGCAGGCCGTCTCCGGCGACGCTCTATAGTTGCTGCGCGGTGCCGATGTTCGCGCTCAACTTCTACTCGCCGGCCGTGGGCGACCAGCTGCGCACCGGGCGCAAGACGGCGACGATCCGGCTCGGCGACAAGTCCGGAAAGTACAAGAAGGGGATGATCGTCACCGTGCTCGTGGGCGTTCGCTACGGGCAGCGGGAGAAGATCTTCGACGCGGTGATCGACAAGGTCGAGGTAACCAGCCTCGGCGAGCTCTCCCCGCGCGACATCGAGCACGACAACCCGGAGATTCGCAGGCTCGACGAGTTCGTCGACTGGCTGTCGAAGCTCTACAACCGGGAGGTCACGGTCGACGACACCGTGACCGTGATCCGCTTCTCGGGCATCGTCGGAACGATGTTCTAGCTCGCCAGGCAGACCCCTCAAGGCGCTGGCTTCGCCGTCGCAACACCAATCGGCGTACCCGCATCTGCGAACATCTGCGTCGTTGCACATCGAGACGGAGCGACTCGTGTTGCGGCAGTGGCGGCCCGACGACGTCGACGCATTGCTCCAGATCTACGCCCACCCGGAGGTCGCCCGGTGGCTGGGGCCGGCGACCCAGGACGACGTGACGACGAGCATCGAGCGTTACGAGCACGCTTGGGACGTGCTCGGCTTCGGTCGCTGGGCCGTCGACGATCGAGCCAGCAGGAGGCTTGTCGGCCGGGTCGGCGTCATGCGCCAGCCGTCGTGGGGCGGGAGTGCCGTGAAGGACGAGATCGGCTGGGTGGTCGAGCGTGCGCGCTGGGGCGAGGGTCTCGCGACGGAGGCCGCCCGTGCCGCGGTCGCGGACGTCTTCGCTCGTGTCGGGCTTCCCGCTGTGGTCAGCTTCGCGCTGCCGGAGAACGTCGCCTCGCGTCGCGTGATGGAGCACTGTGGCATGCGCGAGCGTGGCGTCGCGCTTTGGGCGGGTCGGGATCACGTGTGGTACTCCCTCGGAGTCGACGACTGGCGGCGCCGCTCGGAGCAACGGGTCGACTAGCGACCGGGCTTGCGGATGGGGCCGCCGAAGAGCTCCGCCTCCCGAACCGGCGCGCCGCACTCCTCGCACTCGACCTGGAACGCGGAGGGGAAGCGCGCGTCGCAGGCGGGGCAGCGGCGCCTGACCTCGGCGCGGCACTGCGGGCACGCTCGAGGCACCTCTGGTTCGGACTCCTCGAAGTAACGGAGCGTATGACCGCACGACACGCAGAAGGCGACCCAGTCGCCGAGCGTCTGGCGCCGCTCCTCCTGGATCCAGTTCCGTCGCGGCGCCCGCCGCCGCGTTGTGCCCGGCTCGTTCGCGGAAGGCATGGTCGCAACTGTAGACCCGAAGTCGCACACCTGGCACAGAGCCGTCACCCATGCGTGTGCGTGGTCCTGCGACCGTTCCGGTAGGGGGCGTGGAGCCCCCTCGGGGGCTGCTGCGCCGGATCGGGGTCGCCGGCGCGGCTGACCGCACGCGGCGAGCAGCGCGTGTCGCGATGGCAGTGGTCGCCGCCTCCCACCCGCCCGCCGCGCAGCCGGGGTCAGCAGACCGGATCGCTAGAGTGCAGGCGTCCACCGCTCGACGAGGGAGAGCGACTGCATGGCAGTGAGGGAAGCGGAGCCGGTCAGCTCGCTCCAGGAGGTCCACGACGCCGGTCTCGACCGAGAGGACCTGCTCGGCATCTACCGCAACCTGCTGACCACCCGCGGGATCGAGGAGCGGGGCCACATCCTCTACAAGCAGGGCAAGATCCCGGGCTCGTTCTACACGGGGCGCGGCAACGAGGCGTCCGCCGTCGGCGTCGCGACGGCGATGGGGCCGCACGACGTCGGCACGCCGCTGCAGCGCGCGATGGGCGTGCACGTGACACGCGGCCTCGAGCCCTGGCGGATCTTCGCGCAGTACATGGGCCGCGCGGACGGGCCCACGCGCGGCCGCGACGGGAACGTCCACATCGGAGACGCCAATCTCGGCCTGTATGCCATGGTGAGTCACCTGCCCGCGATGCTGCCCGTCGCGGTCGGGATGGCGCTCGCTTTCCGCATCCGGGAGGAGAAGCGCGTCGCGATCGCCTGGTGCGGCGAGGGGGCGTCCGCCCGGGGCGACGCGCACGAGGGCATGAACCTCGCCGGCGTCCGCAAGCTGCCGGTGATCTTCTGGATCGACAACAACCAGTGGGCCTACTCCACCCCGTCCCACCTCGAGTACGCGGTGGAGCACCTCGCCGACCGCGCCGCCGCCTACGGGTTCGAGGGCGTCGTCGTCGACGGCACCGACGTGCTCGCCGTCTACCGCGAGGCGAAGCGGGCGATCGAAAAGGCTCGCGAGGGAGGCGGCCCGACGCTGATCGAGTCCGTGACGCTTCGCATGGAGGGCCACGCCGTCCACGACGACGCCTTCTACGTGCCGCGCGAGCTGTTCGAGGAGTGGGCCCGCCGCGACCCGATCGAGCGTTTCCGCGCCTGGCTGCGTGACCATGCCGAGATGACCGACGCCGAGGAGGACGAGATCACGTCCGGCGTGAAGCGGCTGCTCAACGAGTCGCTGCAGCGTGCCGAGGAGTCGCCGCTCCCCGACCCCGGGACGCTCGTGGCAGCGGTGTACGCGCAGCCCGAAGAGCTCGACACCCCGCACCACAAGTGAGCGCGCGCTGACGATGCCCGAGAAGACGTACCTGCAGGCGATCTCCGACGGCCTCCGCGAGGAGATGCGGCGCGACCAGCGCGTGTTCGTGCTCGGGGAGGATGTCGGCGTCTACGGCGGAGCGTTCAAGGTCACGCTCGGCTTCCAGGAGGAGTTCGGGCCGTGGCGGGTGATCGACATGCCTCTCGCCGAGACGGCGATCCTCGCCGGCGCCACCGGGGCTGCACTGATGGGGATGCGCCCCGTCGCCGAGATGCAGTTCGCCGACTTCGTCTCGTGCGGGTGGGATCACCTCGTCACGGTGGCCGCGAAGCAGCACTTCCGCGCCGGGACGCCGATCCCGATCGTCGTCCGGCTCCCCTCCGGCGGTGGCTTCTCCGGCGGCCCGTTCCACTCCCAGAACCCGGAGAGCTCGTTCGCGCACATCCCGGGGCTCAAGGTCGTCTGCCCGTCCACCCCCGCCGATGCCAAGGGCCTGCTCCTGAGCGCGATCGAGGACCCCAACCCGGTGCTCTTCTGCGAGCACAAGCACCTCTACCGGCGGATCAAGGGCGACGTTCCCGAAGAGCGCTACACCGTGCCCTTCGGGGAGGCACGTATGCACCGGCACGGCGAGGACGTGACGGTGATCACCTGGGGCGCGATGGTCTACACCGCCGACGAGGCTGCGCAGCGGCTCGCCCAGGAAGACGACCTCTCCGTGGAGATCCTCGACCTGAGGACGATCATCCCGTGGGATCGCGAGGCGGTGCTCGACAGCGTCCGCCGCTGCTCGAAGGTGCTCGTGCTGCACGAGGACACGCGAACCGGCGGCTTCGGCGGCGAGATCGCCGCCACGATCGCCGAGGAGGCCTTCGAGCACCTCGACGGGCCCGTGCGCCGCATGGCGGCGCCGGACTCGCCGGTTCCGTTCGCACCCAATCTCGAGAAGGCATTCATCCCGCAAGTCGACGACGTCGTGCGCGCCCTCCGGGAGCTCGCGGCGTACTAGGAGGCGATCAGACGTGTCCACCGGAACCCAGACCGAGGTCGTGATGCCCCAGATGGGCGTCTCCGTGTCGGAGGGGACGGTCACCCGGTGGCTGAAGCAGCCCGGCGAGGCGGTCGCCATGGACGAGCCGCTGCTGGAGATCTCGACCGACAAGGTCGACACCGAGGTGCCGAGCCCCGGCGAAGGCATACTCGGCCAGATTCTCGTCCAGGAGGGAGAGACGGTGGAGGTCGGGGCCGTGCTCGCCGTGATCGGGCCGGCCGCCGTCGAGCCCGAGCCGGCTGCGCCCGTCGCCGCAGAGGCACCGGCGGCGGCCAGCGAGCCCGCGGCAGAGCCCGTCGCCGCGGAGCCGGTCGCCGCACCGGCGGCGGCTCCCGTCGCGTCCCCGGTGCCTCCGCTCGCCCCGCAC
>JAOUEK010000078.1 GCA_029858755.1 Thermoleophilia bacterium | reverse complement strand
CACCGCTCGGGAGGTCGCGGTGCGTGAGCACGAGCCGGGTGCCCGCGCCCTCGGCGAAGAGCTCCAGCTCGACGGTGCTCGACCCGGGCGGGACGGCGGGCGGCGGCTCGCCGTCGACGGGCTCCCAACCCCAGGTCAGGACGAGCCGCCGGGCCGGCTCGATCTTCGCCACGGTGCCGCTCGCCGTGTGGCCAGGCACCACCCCGACGCGGTACGCGCCGCCTGCGCGCTGCTCGAGGCTGGCGGACACGCCCATCCAGCGGGTCATCTTCTCCGGGTCGACGAGGAACTCCCACACCGCTTCCGGCCTGGCGTCGATCGTCAGCTCTCGGGTCACCGAGATCGTCTCAGTCGTGCTCGTCACGCATGCTCCTCTCCTCTCGCTCTGCTTCGCGCTTGAGCGCCTCCAGCCGGTCACCCCAGAACGCCTCGAGGTACGCGCGGAGCTCCTCGAGGCCCTGAGGCCGTGCCCGGTAGAGGTGCCTGGTTCCGTTCCGTCGCTCGTCCACGAGGCCCGCCTCCTTCAGGACGACCAGGTGCTGGGAGACCGCCGGCCCGCTGATCTCGAGCTCGGACGCGATCTCGCCCACGGCCAGCTCCCGCTCGAGGACGAGACGGAGCAGCTCGCGACGCCGCGGGGCGGCGATCGCCTTCAGGGCAGCTTCCATCCTGATATTTAAGCAGATACTTATGTAAGCGGATGTTTACGGACTCATCGCGCCCTCATCTCGCTGCGGCGACAATGCGAGGATGCGGATCCTCGTCGTCGAGGACGAGCCGAAGATGGCCGGCCTGCTCCGCCGTGGCCTCGTTGAGGAAGGGCACGCCGTCGACGTCGCGACGACCGGCGACGACGCCGTGTGGATGGCCACGCTCGAGGGGCGGGCGCCGGCCGCCACCCGCCCCTGACGTTGGCGGTGTAGACGCTCACCGCAACCCACCGGCGGCCGAGGGCATGCGTGGCTACCGGTCGCGGGTCGACGCTGCGCACCTCGGCCCTCGCTCGGTCGGCGGGCAATGCGACATTGGTCCCAGATCGCCGCCGCATCGCGCTCGAGCGGCCATCATGCGTGTGGTGTCGACCAAGACCTCGAGGACCAGGCCGTCCAGCCCGCCGACCGCGCGGGCGGTGCTCCTGTGGTTCGTGCTCGGCACGGCGCTCGCGTCGGCGGTCGTGATCGGCGGCGGCTACGTGGCCCTGCGCTCGGTGGCGATCGACGAGGCCAAGCGGGACACTCGCGCCAAGGTGCTCGAGGTCGCCCACCTCGTGGAGTCGGTGATCGGCGACGACATCCTCGCGGGCGGCCAGGCGGCAGTCACGGCGGTCGACGACGTCGTCATAGCTCGTGTCCTCGATGCCTCGGTGGTGCGCGTGAAGATCTGGTCGGCCGACGGTCGCGTCGTCTACTCGGACCTCCCGGCCCAGGTCGGCGGGCGCTACGCGCTCGACGACGAGCAGCTGGCCCTGCTGCGCGAGGGCGGGGCAGAGGTCGAGGTGAGCAGCCTCGATCGGCCGGAGAACGCGCTCGATCGAGGTCAGGGGGAGCTGATCGAGGCGTACACGAGGATCCGCACGCCCTCGGGGACGCCCGCGCTGCTCGAGATCTACCAACGCTTCGACTCCGTCAACGCGAGCGCGCGACGCCTGCTCGGGGCACTGGCGCCGCCCATTCTCGGCGGCATGGCGTTGCTCCTGCTCGTGCAGGCGCCGCTCGTGTGGTCGCTGTCCCGCAGGCTTCAGCGGGGGCACGAGGAGCGGGAGGCTCTGCTCGCGAACGCGATCGCCGCCTCGAATCGCGAGCGCCGCAGGGTCGCCTCGTACCTGCACGACGGGCCGGTGCAGGAGATCGCGGGCCTCGCGTTCGCGCTCGCTCCCGTGGCCGAGGACGCGAAGCGGCGAGGGGAGGCCGAGGTGGCGACGGAGCTCGGCGCGGCGATCGAGCGTCTTCGGCTCACCGTACGCGACCTGCGGGCGCTCCTCGTCGAGCTCCATCCGCCGCACCTGGCCGCAGCCGGCCTCGAGGCGGCGATCACCGATCTCGTCAGCCCCCTCGAGGGGCAGGGGGTCGACGTGTCGGTTGCGGTGCGTGGCGGCGACGCGATCGACCAGGGGCAGGAGGCACTCGTGTTCCGGGTGGCGCAGGAAGCGGTGCGCAACGTCATCGCTCACGCCGACCCGCGGAGGGTCGAGGTCGCTGTCGTGGGAGGGCTCGCCGGCGCTCGGCTCGTCGTCGCCGACGACGGGCGTGGCTTCGATCCCGACGAGCGCGCGGCGCGGGCCGCCGAGGGGCATCTCGGCCTCGCGCTGCTCGAGGAGCTCGTCCGACAGGCGGGCGGGCGGCTCGTCGTACGATCGGAGCCCGGGGAGGGGACGACCGTCGAGCTGGACGTGCCGAGCCGATGATCCGCGTCCTCGTCGTCGACGATCACGGCGTCCTGCGAGACGGCCTCGGGCGCCTGATCGCCGCCGAGGAGGGCATGGAGCTCGTCGGCACGGCTGCGGACGGCCGCGAAGCCGTCGACCGCACCCTCGTGCTGCTTCCGGACGTCGTCCTCATGGACCTCGAGATGCCGGTGATGGACGGCATCGAGGCGACGCGCGAGATCGTCGCCCGGGTGACCGACGTCGCGGTGCTCGTGCTGACCTCGTTCTCCGACAGGCAGCGCATCACCGACGCGCTCGACGCGGGTGCGGTCGGCTACCTGCTGAAGGACGCCGCCGCCGACGACGTCGTCCGCGGGATCCGCGCAGCCGCCGCGGGGGGCTCGCCGCTCGACCCTCGCGCCGCGCGCTCGCTCCTCGAAGCCACCAGCGCCCACGATCCTCTCGAGGGCCTGTCGCCCAGGGAGCGCGAGGTTCTCGCGGCGCTGCTCGAGGGCCTGCCGAACAAGCTCATCGCGCGACGGCTGGGGATCAGCGAGAAGACGGTCAAGACGCACCTCACGAGCGTCTTCCGGCAGATCGGTGTCACCGATCGCGTGCAGGCCGTCCTGTGGGCCGAGCGACAGGGCGTTCGCGTCGATCTCTAGGACCAATGTCCCGTTGCCGCTCGGTTCGGAGAGGACGACACTGGGATCGATGCTGTCAGTCGGGAAACGTGGCCCACGTCTGGTGTGCCTGCTGATCGCGGGGCTGCTCGGCGTTGTGGCGCCTGCCGCCGCGCGCGACGGCAAGGACGACCGCGAGGCACGCGTCACGGGCGTCTGCCGCGCGGGCGTCACTGTGGAGCTGAAGGTGAAGGCGGACGACGGCCGCCTCGAGGTCGAGCTCGAGGTCGACCAGAATCGGGCCGGTGTCGTCTGGCGCGTGGCGCTCGTCCACGAGCGGCGCCTCGCCTGGCGGGGGAGCGCGCGCACGAGGCGCCCGAGCGGCTCGTTCGAGGTTCGGCGGCTGCTGCCCGACCTCGCCGGCTCCGACACCGTGACCGCGCGTGCCTGGGGGCCAGGGGGCATCACCTGCCGCGCCACCGTGACGCTTCAGGGCCCCTGGATGGTCGATCGGTAATCGGGGTGCCCGTCGAGGACGGGTGTGGCCAAGCAGCGTGGTGCGAGCGTGCCGCGATGCGCCGTGCCACGCCCGCCAGTCGCGGGTGCCTGAACCGCCGGTCAACCACCTAGCGTCGTCGCTTCGGCGCTCGGTCGCCCTACGTGGTGTCCTCGCGGTCGAGCGGCTCGTCCTCGAACGACGCGCGGTCCTCGATCGGCTCGAGGTGTGTGAGCACGTTCGCGTGGGGGAGTTGAGTCCGGATCTCGGCCTCGAGGCGCTCCGACAGGTCGTGCCCCTGCTGGATCGACCACGAGCCGGGGACGAGGACGTGGACGGAGACGAAGGAGCGGCGCCCCGCCTGCCGGGTGCGAACCGCGTGGAACTCGATCCCCTGCGCGCGCGCCCGCTCTAGCACCGCGCTGATCGCATCTTGCTCCTCGGCGGGGAGGGCGCGGTCGAGCAGTCCGCCGCCCGACCGACGCATCAGCACGACGCCCGTGACGACGATGTTCGCGGCCACCGCGAGCGCGATCAGCGGATCGAGCCGCTCCCAGCCGGTGGCCCACACGACCGCGATGCCTGCGATCACGGCCGCCGACGTCCACACGTCGGTCAGCAGATGCCTCCCGTCCGCCTCGAGCGTGATCGACCGGTGCCGGCGCCCGGCGCGGATGAGGACGAGGCCGACGGCGAGGTTGATCGACGACGCGCCCGCGGAGATGGCGATGCCGACGTCGACGTCCGCGAGCGCGACCGGGTGCAGCAGCCGGGCGACCGCGAGCCAGGCGATGCCGACGGCGGCGACGACGATGAGCGCTCCCTCGGCGGCTGCCGAGAAGTACTCGGCCTTCTCGTGGCCGTACGCATGCTCCGCGTCGGGGGGCTGTGCTGCCCAGCGGATCGTGAACAGGGCGACGGTCGCCGCCGCGAGGTTGACCACGGACTCGGCCGCATCGGACAGGAGCCCCACGGAGCCCGTGAGGCGCCAGGCGACGAGCTTCATGACGATCGTGACGATCGCCGCGGCGATCGACAGCCAGACGAGGCGCGTCAGCTCGGAGCGCACGCTCATGGTCGTAGTGTGTCGTGGACGGACGAGGCACCGCTTGTCCACCGGATGTCGCGCGCAGCGCGCCGTCGTCTGGTTACTGCGCGCGTTCTCCGGCGGCGCCTGCTGGGTGCGCCAACGCGACGGCCGTCTCGATCGCAGCCTCGACCGACATCTCCCGTCCCGCCCGAAACGCTGCCTCGAAGGTGTCCGGGTCGAGCCGGCTCCGTGTGGTCTCGAGCTCCCGTTCGAGCTCCGCCAGCTGGAGCATTGCGGGACGGGTTCCCGCATCCTCCCTCAGCGCCGCGGCGAGGCCGAACAACTGGGCCGCGCGTCGACCCTCATCGCGTGCGTTGGCCAGCATGGCCAGAGCCTCGAGGCATTCGGCGCATCCGTCCAGATCGCCGATGTCGTCGAACAGGCGCAAGCTCGCCACCTGCCGCTCCAGTGCCTCGTCGTGGCGCCCGAGGCGCATGGCGGCGTGGGCGAGGTTGTGGGAGGCGATCGCCACCCCGATCCGTCCACCGACACGCTCGAACAGGGCCAGGCTCTGCGCATGGAGCTCGTAGGCGCGCGCGTGGTCGCCTTGCCACCCGGCGAGGAGCCCGAGGTTGACGATCGTGTTGGCTGTCAGCAGGTCGTCTCCGAGGGCTTGCTTGACCGCGAGGCTCTCCTCCAGGAACCGGACCGCTTCGGCGAAGTCGCCCTCGTACGACGCAAGCACCCCCAGCTCGTTGAGCGCGGTCGCGATGCGCCGGTCGTTGCCGAGCCGTTCGAAGATGGCGAGCGCTTCGCGCGCGTGGCCCCGTGCCGCCCGGTACTCGCCGACGTAGCACCCGAGCGCGGCGGCCGCGCGGAGCGCCTCCCCGCGCACGGCGTCCGGGGGCGACGGCCGCGCGAGAAGCTTGGTCAGCCATCCATGGCCCTCGACGATGATGTTGTGCGCCTCCCAGAAGCGGAAGAGCGAGCTGCCGAGCCTCAGGCCGAGCTCGACGTCGTGCTCCGTGCTCCACTCGAGCGCCTGGCGCAGGTTGTCGCGCTCCGCACGCAGCATGCTGGCCCAGCGGGGCTCGTCCGGTCCGGCCAGGTGGGGCCGCGCCTGCTCGGCGAGCGCGCAGTAGTGCTCGGCGTGGTTGCGGCGGATCTCGTGCGCTTCGCCGCTCGCCAGCAGCTGCTCCGCGGCGTATGCGCGGATCGTCTCGAGCATGCCGATCCGGACATCGCCTTCGTTGCCGGCCGACGTGGTCAACATGTTGCCGTCGAGGAGGGACGCGATCACGTCCAGCGCCTGCGGCGCACGGTCGGGCTCGGCGCTGCAGACCGCTTCTGCGGCCTCGAGCGTCGATCCTCCGGCGAACACGGCGAGCCGTCGGAACATGCGTCGCTCGGCGTCGTCGAGGAGATCATGGCTCCAGTCGATCGCTCCGCGCAGCGTGCGGTGCCTCTCCGGCAGGTCGCGGGTGCCGCCCTGCAGCACGTCGAACCGCGTGGCCAGCCGTGCGAGCAGCGCTTCGGGTGAGAGGATCTTGAGTCGCGCCGCGGCGAGCTCGATCGCGAGCGGCAGCCCGTCGAGCCTGTGGCAGATCTCGGCGATCGCCGGTGCGCTCTCGCCCGTCACTGCAAAGTCGGTGCGAACGCCGCGGGCACGCTGGGCGAAGAGCGCGACGGCCGCGTACTGCGACAGGCTCTCGAGATCGGCGTCGAAGGCGTCCGGAGTTGCAAGCGGGGGGACCGCCAGCTCGCGCTCGCCGCGTACGCGCAGGGGCGTGCGGCTGGTGGCGAGCACGGCGAGCCGCGTGCACCGCTCGAGCAGAATCGAGATGGTAGGGGCGGCTCTCACCACCTGCTCGAAGTTGTCGAGCAGCAGCAGCGCGTGTGCGTCGGCCAGATGGTCGATCAGCGTCTCGAGCCGTGGCCGGTCCGGGATCTCGCGAACCCCCAGGGTCTCGGCAATAGCCGGGATGACCATGTCAGGGTCGCGGATCGACTCGAGCATCACGAGGAACGTGCCGTCCTTGAAGTGATCGAGCAGCTCGAGAGCGACCTGCAGACCGAGCCGCGACTTGCCGCAGCCTCCGGGGCCCGTGAGAGTCACCAAGTGAGCGCCGCCCAGCCGCAGCAGTTCGCACGCGGAGGCGAGCTCTCGATGACGTCCCACGAGCGGGCTGCGGGGGACGGGCACGTTCGTCACCCTGGGCTCGCCCAGTCCGTCGTGGCCCGGCGTGGCCGGCTGCTCGAAGCGCTCCGTGAGCAGGATCGCCAGGTCGTCCTCCAACAGCTCGCGGAGCTCGTCGGCGGTCGCGAACTCGCGGTAGGAGGCGATGTCGTCGGCCCTGATGCGATCGAGGAGCTCGTTCAGGCGCGGCTCGCGCTCGGCCGCCGTGCGCCTGATGTAGATGAGCTTGGGTCGGTGCCCCGACAGGCGGTACTCGTCCTCGAGCCCCGAGATGCTCTCGCCGGGAGCGATCCAGCCGTAGCGCCGGCCGTAGATGCCGACGAAGACGTGGCTCTGGTCGAGATAGGCGCGGTACAGGTCGCGCGGCGGGTGCGGCCGGGCGCCGAGCTCGAACAGCACGGGGGTGAGTCGGAGCCGCTCGACCGCCTCGCGCGCCGCTGCCCGCTCGGCCGCCAGCTCCTGGAGAGTGGAGCTCACGAAGACCCGCAGCCGCTGGTCCGGGGTGCGGATCACCGGCGGTCTCGGCGGTCCCGGAACAGTCGGCTGCTCGGACATCTCCACCTCCGCGCCGGTCGGCTCGACGATCGCCGCGGCCGACGCGCGTCGCATCATCGATCGCCGACCGTCAACGCTTGCCAGGAGGAAGCCTTGCGCTCCGGCCGGCGGCTGTCAATCACGGGAGCCGCACCCGGCCGGTGCCGTCTGGCACCCGCTCCTCTCGTGCCCGGCGTGGTAGTACATGGGGTCACAGGCCCGTCGACCGACGAGAGCGGAGGAGGGTGTGATGCCTGGTCAGATCGTGCACTTCGAGATCCCGGCGGACGACACGGAGCAGGCGCGCGAGTTCTGGGGCTCGCTGTTCGGGTGGCAGTTCGAGGTGTACCCGGGCCCTTCCGAGTACCACATGACGCGCATCGGCGAGTCCGCAGGGGGTGCGATCACGAACATGGAGCCGGGGAAGCGCGGGACGCGCGCCTACTTCGACGTGGACGAGATCGACGCCGGCATCACGCGGGTCAGGGAGCTCGG
>JAOUEK010000077.1 GCA_029858755.1 Thermoleophilia bacterium | reverse complement strand
TCGTCGCCCAGCTAGGCTGCGTTTCGTGCGCTCCCTGGTCGCGCTCTTCCTCGGTGTCGTCGTTGTCGCAGCGGTCGGTTGCGGCAGCTCTGAGAGCTCCGAGGACACGTCTGTGTCGGCCACCGAGGCGTGGGCCAACGACCTCTGCGGCGCCCTCGTCACCTGGACGGACGCGATCCGGGCGACCGGCGACACGATCCGCGACACGAGCGCCCTGTCCGTGGACTCGTTCAAGGACGCGATCGCGACGGCGGAGGAGGCCACGAACACCCTCGTCGACGAGATCCGCGCGCTCGAGCCCCCGGACACGGAGTCGGGAACCAAGGCGCAAGAGGCGATCGACGAGGCGGCGAACGCGCTCTCGACCGACATCGACGAGCTCCAGGCGGCCCTCGACGAGGCGGGCAGCAGCCTGACAGGACTGCTGGGCCAGGCGTCGACGATCGCGCGCACGCTGAGCTCGATGTCGACGACCGTGTCGAAGCTGTTCGGCACGTTCAGCGAGATCGATGCGGGGGGAGAGCTCGAGCGGGCGTTCCAGGACGCCGACGAGTGCCAGCCGATCGTCAACCCTTCCTGACGTCGCGGATGTCGCACGTCTCGCCGCCGAGGCCGGGTGACCTCGCACCGCCGCTCGAGCTTCCCTCGATCGACGGTGACGTCGTGGGGATCGCAGACCTCCGCGGTCGTGTCGTCCTGGCCAGCTTCCTCCGCCACGCCGGCTGACTGATCTGTCGCGCGCACCTCGTGAAGGTGCAGAGCCGGAGGGAGCGAATCGAGGACGCCGGCGCCACCGTGCTCTTCGTCGCGTTCGACGACGTGGAGCTCCTTCGCGGGTCACTGCTCCACGGGATCGAGCCCTCGTTCCCCGTCCTCGTCGACCGCGAGCGGCACACGTACCGCGGCTGGGGGCTGCGGCGGTCATCCGCCGCCGGCGTCTGGCTCGATCCTCGCGTCTGGTGGCGCTACGCGATGCTGGCCGGGCGCGGTGAGCGCCTCCGCCTGCTCGGGTCGGACACCCTGCAGCTCGGGGGCGACTTCGTCGTCGATCGCGACGGTCGAATAGCCTGGGCGCGCCCGCAGCGTCGTGACGACCGACCGCCGGTGGCCGAGCTCGTCGCTGCCATCGA
Organism: Thermoleophilia bacterium; assembly: GCA_029858755.1. GTDB lineage: Bacteria > Actinomycetota > Thermoleophilia > Gaiellales > Gaiellaceae > Gaiella. The sequence continues at coordinate 6,620 of JAOUEK010000077.1, read as the reverse complement.
AGCGGCAGCCGTCTGACGGCTCGGGGGACGCGGGCGAGCGGTTGCGACCACGACCGCTTGCGACGGCCGCGCCGAGCCCGGAGAGGACGAGCTGCCTCATCGACGATCGGAGCGAAGAGACCGCGGGCGATCACAGAGCTCGCCGGTGCCGAGGAGATCCGGCCCGAGTGACCCGAGGAGACGGCGCCTAGCGCGTCTTCATGAAGCGCTGCACGGTCTCGAGCAGCTCGCTCGTCTTCGCCTCGGCATCCGCCTCGTCGCCCGACGCGATCGCGGCGGACACGCAATGGGTGACGTGGTCCTCGAGCAGCCGCGCCCCGACCTGCTCGAGCGCGGTGCGCACGGCGGCGATCTGCGTGAGGATGTCGATGCAGTACCGGTCGTCGACGACCATGCGCTCGAGCCCGCGAACCTGCCCCTCGATGCGCCGCAGGCGTTTGACGATCGCGTCCTTCTCGTGGGCGTACCCGTGCAATCAGCTGACCTCCCGGAGGCTGCGGAAGCGCCGCAGGCGCAGGCTGTTGGTGACCACGAAGACGCTCGAGAGGGCCATCGCGGCGGCGGCCACGATCGGGCTCAGCAGCCCGGCGACCGCGAGCGGGATCGCCGCGACGTTGTAGGCGAATGCCCAGAAGAGGTTGCCCTTGATCGTCCGCAGCGTCCGGCGTGCGAGACGGATCGCATCGGCGGCCGCGCGCAGGTCGCCCGAGACGAGCGTCAGGTCGCTCGCCTCGATCGCAACATCGGTGCCCGTGCCGATCGCGAGCCCGAGGTCGGCCTGCGCGAGCGCCGGCGCGTCGTTGACGCCGTCCCCGACCATGGCCACGACGGCGCCCTCGGCCTGCAGCCGCGAGATGACGGCGCTCTTCTCGTCGGGCAGGACGTTCGCGATCACGTCGTCGATGCCGACCTCGTCGGCGACGGCAGTGGCGGTGCGCTCGTTGTCACCCGTCAGCAGCACCGGTGTGAGGTCGAGGGCGCGAAGGTCGCGGATCGCCTGAGCCGACGAGCTCTTGACCCGGTCGGCGACGACGAACAGCCCGGCGACTTCGCCGTCGATCGCGGCCGCGACCGCCGTGCGGCCGACGCGCTCTGCCTCGACGAGCGCCGCGACGAGCTGGTCCGGGAGGTCGAGGCCCCACTCGCGGAGCATCGACGGCTTCCCGACGACGACGGCGCGGCCCTCGACCACGGCCTCGACGCCGAGCCCCGAGCGATTCGTGAACCCGTCCACCAACGGCAGCTCGCCGACTTCGTCGAAGGCGTACGCCGCGATCGCCCGCGCGATCGGGTGCTCGCTCGCTCCCTCGGCGGATCCGGCCAGCCGGAGCAGCCCGGAGCGGTCGTGCCCGGGCGCGACGACGACGTCGGTGACCCACATCCATCCCTCGGTGACGGTGCCGGTCTTGTCGAGGACGATCGTCGTGATCCGCCGCGTCTGCTCCAGGATCTCGGGCCCCTTGATGAGGACGCCGAGCTGCGCGCCGCGCCCCGTGCCCACCATCAGCGCCGTCGGCGTGGCCAGCCCGAGCGCGCACGGGCACGCGATGATGAGGACGGCGACCGCTGCCGTGAACGCCGCCGACGCCGTGCCGCCGAGGAGGAGCCAGCCTGCGAGCGTCGCAGCGGAGACGACGAGGACGACGGGGACGAAGACGCCCGCCACCCGGTCGACGAGGCGCTGGATCGGTGCCTTACCCGCCTGCGCGTCCGCGACCAGCCGCGCGATCTGGGCGAGCGCCGTGTCAGCCCCGACCTTCGCCGCGCGCACGACCAGCCGACCCGACGTGTTGATCGTGGCGCCGGCCACCTCGTCGCCGGCGGCGACCTCGACCGGAACCGGCTCGCCCGTCAGCATCGACGCGTCGACGGCGGAGAAGCCCTGCACGACCACGCCGTCGGTCGCGATCTTCTCGCCCGGGCGCACGACGAACAGGTCGCCGACGACGAGCTCGTCGATCGGCACGCGTGTCTCCACGCCGTCGCGGAGCACGGCCGCGTCCTTCGCGCCGAGCTCGAGCAGCGAGCGGATCGCTTCGCCCGACCGCCGTCGGGCGCGGAGCTCCAGGTACCGGCCGACGAGGATCAGCGTCGTGATCACGGCGCCGACCTCGAAGTAGCTGTGCGCGTCGATGCCCGCCACGAGCACGATCGCAGACCACGTCCACGCTGCGAGCGTTCCCACCGAGATGAGCGTGTCCATCGTCGCGGCGAGATGGCGTGCGTTGGCGAGCGCCGCCCGGTGGAAGCCGAGCCCGGCCCAGAGCACGACCGGCGTCGACAGCGCCAGGGCGACCCATTCCCAGCCGCCGAACTGCAGCGTCGGCACCATCGCGAGCGCTACGAGCGGCGCGGTGAGCGCGACGCCGACGGCGAGCCTCGTGCGCACCTCGGCCACGGCGTCGGGGGCTGTCGCCAACTCGTCCGGGAGGGCCGCGTGGTAGCCGGCCGCCTCCACCGTGCGCAGCAGGTCGTCGACGGCGACGACCGACGGGTCGAAGGCGACCGTGGCCGCCTCGGTGGCGTAGTTGACCGTGGCCGAGACGCCGTCGAGCTTGTTCAGCTTCCGCTCGATGCGCGACGCGCACGAGGCGCAGGTCATGCCCTCGATCTCGAGCTGCAGCCGCTCCCGCTCGCTCGTGGCGACGGCCATCACGCCGCCTGGTAGCCCGCTTCCTCGATCGCGGCGCGGATCGCAGCGGCGTCGAGCTGGGTTCCCGTCACGTCCACCCGCTTCGTCTCGAGGTCGATGCTGACCGACGCCACTCCCTCCAGCGCCGAGACTTCCTCGACGACGGCGCGCTCGCAGTGGGCGCAGTGCATCCCCGGCACCGTGAGCTCCAGCCTCTCCATTCCCTCCTCCATACCCCTGTAGGGTATACGAGGGACGTGGTGGGCGCAAGTGGGCCGGTACACCGGACGAACGTGCTGAGGTTCCCGCGAGCGTGGGCCGCACCGCGTTCCCGTGCCTCCGGGATGCCGCGCTCGATGCGATCGACGAGTCGCGCCGCTACTGGATCAAGGTGAGCATGCGGAACATGGGCAGATACATGGCGATGATGATCACGCCCACCATCATGCCCACGCCGATCATCATGATCGGCTCGATGATGGAGGTCAGCGCCTGGATCGCGGCGTCGACCTCCTCCTCGTAGAAGTCCGCGACCTTCTCCAGCATCTTCTCGAGCTCGCCCGTCTCCTCGCCGATCTTCACCATCTGGGAGACCATGGGCGGGAAGATCGGCGCGTCGATCAACGGCTGTGCGATCGTGGCGCCCTCCTGGACACGCAGCCGCACGTCGGCCGTCGCCTCCTCGACCACCCAGTTGCCGGAGGTCTGCGCCGTGATCTCGAGCGCCTTGATGATGTCCACGCCGGAGCCGATCAGGGTCGACAGCGTCCGCGACCAGCGGGCCATCGAGACCTTGCGCACGACGGTGCCGATCTGCATCGGGATGCGCAGCTTGAAGCGATCCCATGCCTGCCGGCCGGCCTCGGTCTTCTTCCAGCGGAAGAAGGCGTAGATCGCGCCGCCGATCACCGGGAAGACGATGTACCAGCGGTCGCGCAGCAGGTCGGAGGCCTTCACCACCCATTGGGTGAGCACCGGCAGCTCGCCGCCGAGCGTGCTGAAGATCTTCACGAAGACCGGGACGAGGAACATCAGCATCCCGACCAGGACGAGCGAGGCGAACGCGAGCACGACGGTCGGGTAGATCATCGCGCCCTTGACGCGGCGCTTGATCTTCTGCTCCTTCTCGATCTGGGTCGCCACGCGGTCGAGCACGATGTCGAGCACACCGGCGGCCTCGCCGGCCTCGACCATCGACACGTACAGGCGGTTGAAGACGTCGGGGTGGGAAGCCATCGCCTCGGAGAGCAGCGCGCCGGACTCGACACGATCTCGGATGTCGTCGATCACGACCGCGAGCACCTTGTCGTCGGTCTGCTGCTCCAGGATCACGAGCGCCGTGACGACGGAGAGGCCCGCGTCGATCATCGTCGCGAACTGCCGAGAGAAGATCTGCAGCGACTTCGACTTGACCTTCTTGCCGCGGCTGAAGATGCCCGAGCCGGTGGACTGCGCCGGCCCGGTGAGCTCCCTGACCCACTGTGCGAGCAGGCCGTTGCCGCGCAGCGCGTCGCGCGCGGCCGAGGCGTCCGTCGCCTGGATCTCGCCCGTGAGCACCGAGCCCTGGGCGTTGATGGCGCTGTACGAGAAGGAGGGCATCCGTGGCTCCTATCGGCGCGTCGTGGTCACGGCTTGAGTCACTGACACGGGATCAGCAGGGGGCGGTCGTCGAGCCGACGACGCAGCCCGTCGAGAGGTCGAAGATCGCCGTCAGCTTCGCCAGCGGGTTCGCGGAGAGGTTGTTCTCGCGGCGCACGGCCACCGTCACCCGCTTGGTTGCGCGGCCGTTCGTCGGGGTCACCGAGCGGATGTAGGTGTCGAGGCGGTAGGTGAGGTTGTCGGGCCCGACGACGCCGGTGCGGATCGGCTGGCACCGGGCAAGCGAGCCGTTGCACGAGGCCGCCGTCACCTGCACGCCCCCGTTCCACTCGGCCGTGTCGGACACATGGATCGCGTCGTTGGCACTCGCGACGAGAGACGCGTGGAGCCCGACGTCCTTGTACAGCAGCGAGCGGTACGTCTCGAGCTGCTTCTCGGCGAGCACCGCCGCGGTGGAGGTCCGGCTGGCGCGGCTGATCGAGAGCACGCCGGCGTTGAGCATCGCGAACAGGGCGAAGATGGCGATGTTGAGGATCACCATCGTGGTGATCAGCTCGACGAGGCCGAACCCGTCTTCGCGGCGGAGCCGTGTGCTCACTTCTCCTCGCTGGCGCCCTGCGAGAACCCCTGCACCTTCTCGGGCGCGGTGCCGGTGTAGAGCAGCTTCAGGGCGTACCGGGCCCCGGTGGCCGTGTTCACCAGCGTCAGGCCCTTGCCCATCTTCAGGGTGACCGTCTCGCCCTTGGTGAAGGCGCCGCCGGCGACGGCGATCTTCGCAGCCTTCGGCTTCAGCGAGACGAGCACGAAGACCTTGTCCTGGGCCGGGAAGGTGTCCTTCACGGTGAGCTGCTCGGGGGTGCCGTTGATGCCGAGCGTGGCGTACGTGGGAGCAGCCTCCGGGGGGGCTGACGTCGACGACGAGCCGGAGTCGGTCCCTGCACCTGCGTCGCTGCCCGACCCTGCCTCGGCGCCTGCCTCGGCGCCGGCCTTCGCGCCGGCCTTGGCACCGGGCTGCGTGTCGCTCAGCGTCGGCTCCGCGGTCGGGCTCGTCACACCGGACGTCTCGCTGGGAAGCGCCTGGACGAACGGGTCCTTCCGCGTGAACAGGCTGAAGGTGCGGAGCTGGCCCGGGCCGGGGGTGACGCGGGCACTGCCGACCGTCACTGCGGTCAGCGTGGCGGGCGCGGTGCCCGCTGTGCCGGCGGTCGCCGGGACGACGCCGCCGGTCGCTGCGGCTGCGGCGGCAGCCGCTGCGGCATCCGCCTGCTCAGCGCTGGTCGGAGCGGCCGCGGTCGAGCCGCCGTTGATCTGCTTCCAGAGCTTCGGGCCCTGGAGGACGGCCACGGCGAGCAGCAGGACGCCGAGGACGATCAGGATCTTCTTCTGCTTCGCCTGCTTCGCGGCGACGGTGTCGACAGTGGTTGTGGCCATCAGGGAGTCGCTCCTGCCGCGACCGTTCCGGTCGTCGACGTCGTGGTGGTCTCAGGAGTGTTCCCCGGCGGGACAGCGTCGCCGGCGTAGCTGTAGGCGTTCACGGTCAGCGAGGCCTTCACGACGGGGAACTTCTTGTCGGTCTCGGGCTCCTTCAGCTCGATCCGGTCGACCGCGTACACGCGGCCGCGGGCGTCGAGCCGGCCCTTCTTGACCTTGACGAGCGTGCGCAGGTCGCGGAGGAACCGCGAGACGTCGCCGAAGCGTCCCTCCAGCACCACGCCGTACGGCTGCTGGACGAAGCCTGCGCCGCCCTGCGGTGACTCCGGCGTGAGCGAGAAGAACGACAGCTCGTGCTGGCGGGCGAGGCGGTCGACGTCGAGGATCACGGACGCCGTGTCCATCGCGCCGGGGAGCGCCTTCGACAGCCGGAACAGGTCGTTGGCCCTGATGCGGACATTGGCGCTCGGCCGGGCGAGCTCGGCGCGCTTCTGCGCCAGCTCGGTCTGGGCTGCCGCCACCTGGCCCACGAGCTCGTCCGCACGCGATCGCTTCGGCGAGACGACGAGGAACCAGCCGGCGACGAGGACGAGCGCAAGGGCCGCGGCACCTGCCGCGAGCATCCCCCGCTGGGTGCGGAGCACGCTGGTCATGAGGCACCTCCGGCCATGTCGGCGAGCACGACGAAGCGGACGACCTGCTTCTGACCGACCTCTTCCTGGGTGCTCGACTGGAGTTGGACGTTGCTCAGGCTGGGCAGTGAGCGCAGCCGGGCGAGCAGGCGCGCGACCGACGGCTGGCTGTCCGTGTAGCCCTCGACCTCGACGCCGGTCGGGGCGGAAGGGAGCCCGGCGTCGACGGACGTCGTGGTCGCGGCGACGCCGGCCGCCGAGGCTGCGGGCAGCTGCGCGGCGAGCCGTGTCAGCGAGACGTTGGCGGGGAGCACGAGCGAGACGTC
>JAOUEK010000076.1 GCA_029858755.1 Thermoleophilia bacterium | reverse complement strand
CGTCTGCCTCTGCGAGTACACGTCGCACGGCCACTGCGGCGTGCTGCGCGACGGCGAGGTCGCGAACGACGAGACCGTCGAACTGCTCGTGCGCACCGCCGCCTCGCACGTCGAGGCCGGGGCCGACGCCGTAGCGCCGAGCGACATGATGGACGGCCGCGTCGGCGCGATCCGCGAGGCGCTCCCCGAGACGCCGATCGTCTCCTACGCCGCCAAGTACGCCTCCGCCTTCTACGGGCCGTTCCGCGAGGTGGCGGAGTCGACGCCCGCCTTCGGCGACCGGCGCGGGTACCAGATGGACCCCGCCAACGTCCGCGAGGCGCTGCGCGAGTGCGCGCTCGACCTGGACGAGGGCGCCGACGTGCTCATGGTCAAGCCCGCGCTGCCCTACCTCGACGTCGTCCACGCCGTGAGCGAGCGCTTCGACTGCCCCGTGTGGGCCTACAGCGTCTCCGGCGAGTACGCGATGGTGAAGGCCGCCGCGGCCGCGGGGCACATGGACGAGCGCGCCGCCGCGCTCGAGTCGCTGACCGCGATCAAGCGCGCCGGGGCCGGGACCGTGGTCACGTACTGGGCGAAGGAGCTGGCGGCGTGGTTGTGACGGTTGGACAGCCGTGTCGGACTGAAGTCCGACACGCGGGCGACGCGGATCGTGTCCGACTTCAGTCGGACACGCGCTGTTCGCGTGCAGGTGGCGCGTGACGGGCCCGCAGCGTGCCTCGGCCGTGCAGGGCACCGACCTCTGGCGCCGGGCGACGGCGCTGATCCCCGGCGGCGTCAACTCGCCCGTGCGTGCGATGAAGGCGGTGGGGCTCGACGAGCCGCTGTTCATCCGGCGGGGCGAAGGCGCCGCGATCGAGGACGTCGAGGGCAATCGCTACGTGGACTGGGTGCAGTCCTGGGGGCCGCTGATCTTCGGGCACGCCGACCCCGAGACACTGAAGGCGATCGAGGACGCGCTCGCCCGCGGCACCACCTTCGGCGCGCCCACAGAGGCCGAGGTCGAGCTGGCAGCCGAGATCGTCGACGCCGTGCCCTCGGTGGAGATGGTGCGCCTGGTCTCCTCGGGCACTGAGGCGGCGATGAGCGCGATGCGGCTCGCCCGCGCCGCAACGAGGCGCGACCGCGTGATCAAGTTCGCGGGCTGCTACCACGGGCACTCGGACGCGATGCTCGCCAGCGCCGGCTCCGGGCTGGCCACCCTCGGCATCCCCTCCAGCCCCGGCGTCCCCACCGCGGTCGCCGCCGGCACCGTCGTCTGCGACTTCAACGACACGGACGGCACCGCGCTCGCGGTCGCCGAGCACGCCGAGAGCCTCGCCGCGATCGTCGTCGAGCCCGTCGCCGGAAACATGGGCGTGGTGCCGCCCGCACCCGGGTTCCTCGAGGGGCTGCGGCAGCTATGCGATGCGAGCGGCGCCCTGCTCGTCTTCGACGAGGTGATCACCGGCTTTCGCGTCGCCCGCGGCGGCGCCCAGGAGTGGTACGGGGTGCTGCCCGACATCACCATCCTCGGCAAGATCGTCGGCGGCGGGCTGCCGCTCGCAGCCTTCGGCGGGCGCGCCGAGCTGATGGAGAGGCTCGCCCCCTCGGGCGACGTGTACCAGGCGGGGACTCTCTCGGGGAACCCGCTCGCCACTGCCGCCGGGCTGTCCGTGCTGCGGCGCCTGCGCGACCCCGCCGTCTACGAGCAGCTCGAGCGCACCGGTGCCCGGCTCGAGGCGGGGCTCTCCGAGCTCGGCCGGGTGCAGCGGGTCGGCGCGATGGCCACGCTCTTCGCCCGCGACGGCGAGGTGCGGAGCTTCGGCGACGCGGCCGCCTCCGACACCGGGCGCTACGCCGCGCTCTTCCGGCACCTGCTCGGGCGCGGCGTGTACGTGGCGCCCTCGCAGTTCGAGTGCATGTTCGTGTCCACCGCGCACACCGACGCCGACGTCGACCTCACCGTCTCGGCCGCGCGCGACTTCTTCGCCGCCGCATGAGCAGCGTCACCGGCACCTCCGTCTTCGACGCGATCGCCGAGGCGGCGGCCACGGAGAGCCCGGTGTGGGGCGAGGCGCTGCTGCCGCCCGAGCGCAGGGTGCCGGAGCCGGTGTTCTCGGAGCTCGTCCCCGACGCCGCGCTCGCGCTCGGCGTGGAGACGATCTACGAGGGCTACCTCGTCCACTACGGACGCTCCCGGCTGTTCGCGCCGCCCGACGAGGACGTCGCCCTGCTGCTCGGCGACTACCTCTACGCGCACGGCCTCGTGCACGTCTCCGACGCCGGCGCGGTGGACGCGGTCGGCGACCTCGCCGAGCTCCTCTCGCTGTGCGCGCAGTGCCGCGCGGAGGAGATCGATGGAGACGGCGCCGCCTGGGCCGCCACCACCGCGCGGCTCGGCTCCGGCGGCCTCGACGAGGCGCGCGCGTCGCTGCGGGAGGGCCGCGACCCCGGCCCGCTGATGCTCGCCGCCCGCGAGACGAACGGGGCTGACGCTGTCGGCCGTGCGCTCACCGCCCACGCGCGGCTCACGGCCTGAGCAGCCGCCGCCGGGGGTGACGCGCGGCCGCCCGGTGCGCTAGAGTCGCGCTCGTGCTCGCGACGCTCTGGGTGCTCGCCAACGCCGCCGAGGAGGGAAAGAACGTCATCCTCTCCATGCTCGTCGTCGGCCTGATCTTCATCGCCGTGATCGCGATCGGCGACCTCGCGCACATCGCCGTCTCCCGCCGCAAGGCCGAGCGCAGCAAGCGCGCCCTGTAGGCCGAGCGAGCGCAGCAGGCGGCTCCCCCGGCCCCGTGCGCGGTCAGTCGAGCCCGAGCACGGGGAAGCCCTCGCGCGAGGCGGCGAGCGCGAGGCGCTCGTCGAGCGTGACGAACGGCAGCGAGGCCGGCTGGCCGTCCGCCGCCACCCGCGCCGCGGCGAGCTGAAACGCGTCGGCAGCGCGAAGGTCGTAGACACGGACGAGGCGGCGTGCATCGTCGCGCAGCGGCTCGGTCGGGGGGATCTCGGCCCAGCGTGCCGAGACCCCGTCGAGCGCAGCGTATGCATCTCGGGCGAGGTCTTGGCCGAGCGTTGCCGAACGCTCCTGTCGCGCGATAGCGGCTGCGAGCTCGACCATCGCTCCCCACCAGACCGTGACCGAGGCGTCGTCGCCGAGCAGCTCACGCATGTGGCTCGTGGTCGGCTCGACGGCGATCGTCGGCACGAGCGCCGAGGTGGCCCAGAAGCTCACCGGTCGCTCGTGCGTAGCTCCTCGAGCAGGTCCTCGAGCACGCCGCCCTCGAACTCGACCGGCGGGTGGGCGTCGAGGAACGCCTTCATGTCCGGCTTCTTCTTGGGGAGTCGGATCAGGCCCCTTCGTTCGAGGCTCTCCATCCGGGCGTCCCAGTCCACCTCCTCGACGCCGTTCAGGGGCGCGAGCTGCGCCACCGGCACGCCGTCGGTGATCGTGATCGTCTGCCCCGCGTCGAGGCTAAGGCGACTCTCTCGCCGCTACTCGGCCGGAGATCGAGGCGGTCGCACACAGACCATGTCGTCAGAGCGATCTGACTATCAAGGCCTGTTCAGGGCGTCTTCAACGCGGCTACGACCGGCTAGCGCGCGTGCTCGCCCACATGTCCAAGCTCCTTGTGACGATCAGTTACAAGGGCGACGAGCCACGTGCCGATGGCAGAGAGGAGCAGAGATCGCAGAGGTGGCAGAGATGACTGGCGGCGGCGGGCGCTGCCGCGGGCTCGAGTGGGGTCGCACGGACGACGGGGTGCGGCGTGCGGCGAGCGGCGACGGGCGAGCGGCGAGCGGCGAGCGGCGAGGGTCGTGCGGCGAGCGGCGACGGGCGAACGGGGTTGCGTCGCGGACAGGGCAGCGGGCGGCGCGAGCTCAGGCGACGGGGCGCTCGTCGACCAGCAGCCGCTCACGCCGCGCCACGTGCGCGAGCGTATCGGCGGCGACCCGCTTGCCGTGGTCGGACGCGTAGGCGGCGTCGAACGCCTCCCGCGAGTCGAACCAGATCTCCGAGACGCCGTCGACTCCCGCCTCGTCGTCCCCGACCACGTTGAAGACGGCGCGGCGGAGGCCGGGCAGGCCCTTCGCCAGCTCGGCGTGCTCGCCGAGCCACCATGCGCGGAACTCCTCCGGGCTCGTGTCGGGGCGCCGGGTGAGGAGGATGATCGCCTTGAACACCGCTACCCGGGCTTCTTGACGCGTGCGAGCGGCCGCCCGCCTGTGGCGAGGGCGAGCACGACCACGATCTCGTCGTCACGCGGCGCGTCGGGGATCGCGATCTCCGCCGCGCTCATCTCGTCGAAGCTCCAGATGTCGTCCTTGTTCGTGACCGGCACCGTGATCGACGTGCCGGCGCCGGCGACCTTCTTCGTGCCGGGGATGATCGCGTCGCCGTGATCGACGGCCGCCCGGACCGGCGCTCCGAAGCGCGGGTGCAGGAGTGCAGCCGCGTGCTCGAGCTCGCCGTCGAGGCCGACGATCGCACCCTTGCCGTAGGCGACGACGTCGTTCGGCGCGCAACCGAGCGCCGCCACGGCGCGCTCCGCGAGCAGCCCGCCGAGTGGTGCACCCAGCTCGGCCAGCTCGTCGAGCGACTGCTCGTAGCGGCCAGCGAGCGGGTTCGCGATCACCGCCGCCGCCAGAGCCGTCCGCGCGGGCGGGTCGACCGGACGGCCGGCCTCCCGCGTCACCTCCTCCACCTGCACGACGAGCTTGCGGATCTCGAGCTCCACGCCCAGGAGCCTACAGCGCTCGCTTGGAGCGGATGAGCAGTCCGTTGCGGGATCCCCGCCCGTCCCGTGCCTCTGGGGTCCGCCGCGTGGGGTCTGACACCAGGCGTCTGACGCCATCCCGGCCCGTAGACTGAGCCGCCGATGGCCGCGCCCGCCTCCGACCTCCGCGAGTGGATCCGCCTGCTCGAGAAGGAGGGCGAGTTGCGTCGCGTCACCGCCCCGGTCGACCCGGACCTCGAGATCACCGAGATCGTCGACCGCACGGTGAAGGCCGGGGGGCCGGCGCTTCTCTTCGAGAGCGTCAGGGGCTCGAAGCTGCCTCTGCTGATCAACCAGTTCGGCAGCGAGCGGCGGATGTGCCTCGCCTTCGGCGTGGACGCGCTCGACGACGTCGCCGGAAAGCTGGAGAGCGTGCTCGAGCTGCAGCCACCACAGGGGCTGGTGGACAAGGTGCGCAAGCTCGGGCAGCTGAAGTCGATCGCCGACTCGATGCCGAAGAGCGTGTCCAGGGGGCCCTGCCAGGAGGTCGTGCTCACGGGCGACGACGTCGACCTCGGCCTGCTCCCCGTGCAGCGCTGCTGGCCGCTCGACCCCGCCCCGTTCATCACGCTGCCGGCGGTGATCACGCAGGACCGCGAGACCGGTGTCCGCAACGTCGGCATGTACCGGATGCAGGTGATCGACCGCAGCTCCACCTTCATGCACTGGCAGATCCACAAGGACGGCCGCGCCGACCTGCTCGCCGCCCCCGACGGGCGCATCCCCGTCGCCGTCGCGATCGGCCTCGACCCGGTGACCGCGTACTCCGCGAGCGCGCCGCTGCCCAAGCACGTCGGCGAGCTGATGGTCGCGGGCTTCCTCAAGGGCTCGCCCGTCCAGCTCGTGGACTGCAAGACCGTCGACCTGCAGGTGCCCGCCAACGCCGAGATCGTGCTCGAGGGATGGGTCGACGCGAGCGACGTGGGCATGGAGGGGCCCTTCGGCGACCACACCGGCTTCTACACGCCTCCGGAGGAGTTCCCGATCTTCCGCATCTCGGCGATCACGATGCGCCGCGACGCGATCTACCCCTCGATCGTGGTGGGGAAGCCGCCCGCCGAGGACGAGTGGCTGGCGAAGGCCACCGAGCGGATCTTCCTGCCCGCGATTCGGATGAGCGTGCCCGAGATCGTCGATTACGACCTGCCCACGGCCGGGACCTTCCACAACTGCGTGATCGTCTCCATCCGCAAGCGCTTCCCCGGGCACGCGCGCAAGGTGATGCACGCCGTGTGGGGGCTCGGGCTGCTCTCGCTCTCCAAGTCGGTGGTCGTCGTCGACGAGCACGTCGACGTGCACGACTACGAGCAGGTCTTCTTCCACGTCTGCGCCAACGTCGACCCCAAGCGCGACCTCGAGCTCGCCGAGGGGCCGATCGACCAGCTCGACCACGCAAGCCTGCTCCCCTCCTACGGCGGCAAGGTCGGCATCGACGCCACGACGAAGGGGCCCGCCGAGGGCACGCGGGAGTGGCCCGCGGAGATCGAGATGAGCGCCGAGGTGAAGGCCCTCGTCGACCGCCGCTGGGCCGAGTACGGCATCTGACGACCGGTTGGGGGTGCGCGATCCGACCCCACAGTGCAGAATCCCCCCTCATGCGGCCCATGCCGCATCCGTCACGTCGTTGACACGGGCGACGGGCGGGCGATTGAATCCCGCGCGGGAGCCCAGCAGGTGAGCAACCTCCACGACGACGACACGCCAGAGGTCCCCGGCCCGAGCCTGTGGCCGATCGGCTTCGCGATCGGCATCGCCTGTCTCCTCGTGGGGCTCGTGATCAGCGTCTGGGCGCTGATCGTGGGCGCCGTGATCGCCGTCGTCTTCGGCTGGCTCTGGGTGCGCGAGCTCACGCTGCGCCACGCCACCCCGGCGCCGGCCGTCGCGGAGGCCGAGCCGGTCGCGGCCACGGCCGAGCCGGCGATGGAGACCTACGACCGCGGGATGTTCCTCGGTGCGGCGACGATCGGCCTCGGAGGCCTGATCGGCGCTGCTGTCACCGTGCCCTCGCTCGGCTTCATGGTGCTGCCCTCGTTCGTCGGCGACGGCGTGAAGACGTCCGATGTCGACCTCGGGCCGATCTCGAACTTCCCCGAGGGCAAGTACGTGATCACCACCTACGTCGAGGACCCCGACATCGGCGAGGTGTCGCGGCGCACCGCCTTCGTCCGCAACAACGGGCTCACCACCGACGGCCAGCCCAGCTTCTCCATCGTCTTCAGCCGCTGCGTCCATCTCGGCTGCCCGATCCAGCCGAACGGCCCCGCCGACGGCAGCCCCCTCGAGTACGCGGCGGACGGGAAGCCGCCGGTGACGCTGCAACCCGTGCTCGCCGCGAGCTTCGGCTGCCCGTGCCACGGCGGCCTCTACGACGGTGAGGGCAACCGCACCGCAGGTCCGCCCGTGCGCGCCCTCGACCGCTACGAGTTCTCGATCGTGAACGGCAACCTGATCCTCGGCCGCCTCTACAGCGTCGGCGAAGTGCTGGGCAACGGCGCCAGCGCCAAGATCTCCAAGTACTACCACGCCTATCCCGGCGTGCACGTGGACGGGGTCGAGCGCTTCCTCTACCCGATCCCGACGCCGGGGTCGCGAAGCTGATGCCCAAGTCGGCCCGCCGCAAGCAGATCGAGGCGGTCGCCCTCTACCCGCTCGACTGGGTCGAGGAGCGCTCCGGCCTCGTCGGCTACACGAAGTGGTTCCTGTTCCGCAAGGTGCCGCGGGACATCAACTGGATGCAGACGCTCGGGTCGGCGACGCTGACGGCGTTCATCGTGCAGGCGGTCACCGGCGTGATCCTCGCCATGTACTACAAGCCCGATCCCGACCGCGCGTACGAGTCCGTGGTCAAGATCACCGACGAGGTCACCCTCGGCTGGCTCGTGCGCGGCATGCACAAGTGGGGCGCCAGCGTCTTCATCATCCTCATGTTCCTGCACATGGGGCGCGTCTTCCTCTTCGGCGCCTACAAGTACCCGCGCGAGCTGAACTGGATCCTCGGCGTGCTGCTGCTCGTCACCGGCATGGCGGAGGGCTTCACCGGATACCTGCTGCCCTGGGACCAGACCGCGTACTGGGCCACG
>JAOUEK010000075.1 GCA_029858755.1 Thermoleophilia bacterium | reverse complement strand
ACGACCTTCGAGTTCGGACCGCAGGTGATCGACCCGGTGTGCCTGTACGACCCGGAGAACAACCGCTTCGTCGTCGCGATCACGACCCTCCACTCGGACACGGACGGCAACTTCACCGGCCGCAACACGATCGACGTCGCCGTCAGCAACACGGGCGACCCCACGGACGATTGGACGGTGTACTACGTGCCCGCCCAGAACGACGGCACCGAGGGCACGCCGGACCACGGCTGCACGCTCGACGGAACAGCGCCGGGGCCGTGCTTCCAGGACTACCCGCACATCGGCCAGGATCGCTACGGCGTCTATGTGACCACGAACGAGTACGACCTGTTCGGGCCGGCCTACAACGCCGCGCAGATCTTCGCGTTCTCGAAGGAACAGCTCGCCGCACACCCGGCCTCGATCGACGTCACGCTGGTCGAGAACCTGAACGTCGACGGCTCGCCGGGGTTCACGGTGTGGCCGGCGATCTCGAACGCGGGCGACTACGCGAGCGACAAGAACGGCACCGAGTACTTCCTGAGCACGATCGCGGGCGACGGCTCCGAGACCGGCAATCCCACCGGCACCGCCCGGCGGATCGGACTGTGGGCCCTGACGAACACGTCGTCGCTCGACTCGGCGACGCCCGACCTGCGGCTCACCAGCCGGCTGATCAATAGCCAGACGTACGTCTACCCGCCGACGGCGGACCAGAGGCCGGGCGACATCCCGCTCGGCGATTGCCTCAACGACACGAGCGATCTGTTTGGGGTTGATCCCACGTACGGGAACCTCGGGTGCTGGTGGCTGTTGTTCGATCCGCCGGCCTCATGGCAGCCCGAGGCGCTCTCGCACCTCGACGCCGGCGACACCCGCATGCAGCAAGTGTGGTACGCGAACGGGACGCTGTGGGCGGCGAACGGCACCGCGGTCAACGTCGGCGGCGCGCTCAAGGCCGGCATCGCGTGGTACGCGGTGCAGCCGAAGATCAACGGCGCCGGCAAGGTCGAGGGGAAGGTGAAGAAGCAGGGCTACGTCGCTCTCGCGAACAGCAACCTCACCTACCCCGCCATCGCGATGACCGGCGCGGGCAAGGGCGTGATCGCCTTCACCGTCGGCGGCGGGGATCACTACCCCTCCGCCGGCTACGCGACGATCACGAGCGGCGGATCCGTCGGCCCGATCCACATCGCAGAGTCCGGCGCCGGTCCCTCCGATGGCTTTACGAGCTACAAGGCGTTCGTCGGCGACCCGCCCCGGACACGCTGGGGTGACTACGGCGCCGCGGTCACGGACGGCAACGACATCTGGATCGCGTCGGAGTACATCGCCCAGACGTGTGATCTGGAGGAGTGGCTGTTCGGAGGGCCCATCGGCTCGTGCGGCGGCACGAGGACCGTGCTGGCGAACTGGGCCACGCGGGTGAGCAAGATCACCCCGTAGTCCCCTTTTCCCGACCGTGTGCGGGGCCGGCGACGCCGGCCCCGCACACGATTACGTCGTTGACGAATCCTTTACCGGCGCACGCGATACTGGGTACGAAATGAAAGCGATCCTGGCGCTGTGCCTGGCCGGCGCGTGTCTCGCTGCGGGCGCCGCGGCGACGTCAGCTGCGGGGGAGGAGCGCACACCGGCTCTTCAGGCCGTACCCGGTGCGCGCGTGCTGACGCTCGTCGGGCGCGGGTTCGTCCCGCGCGAGCGGGTCGTCCTCCGTGTCTTCGCCGGACGCCTTCGGGTTCTGAGGGTCAGTGCGAGCGTGCGCGGCGCCTTCGTCGTGCGGTTCCCCGGCGCCCCGGTGTGTGTTGCGTGGACCGCGACCGTCACGGGTACGCGCACGGGGAGGGTGCGCTTCCGCAACCCCGTCGTCGACTGCCGTCGCTCCGTTGACCCAGCGGTCCCCATAGGTGGACCGCCGGTCGTTGGGACCGGCATCGCGGGTGAGGTGCGCCGCGGCCCGATCAGGCCCGTCTGCGTCGCGGAGCTGCCCTGCGACGGCCCGGCGCCCGGCGTCGTCGTCGAGGTCGTCGGTGGCGGGGGTATGGCCGCACGCACGATGACGGGTGGCGACGGGAGGTTCGTCGTCTACGTTCCCCCAGGCAGCTACACGGTCGCGGCGCTCGTCCCTCGCAGCGAGCCGGTGCGCGCGCAGGTACGGGAAGGGTCGTTCACGGACGTCAGCCTCTCGATCGACACCGGCATCCGGTAGCCCTCACCCGAGAGCAACTCGGGACAGGGCCAGCGACCCATCGGCGACACACGCCCGCTCGTTGCCGGCACCGGTAAGGAGTGTCCGATGGGTCACCGGGTAGTTGCCGCGGCGATCGTCGAGCCCAAAGGTGCGCTGTCGCTGCCTCTCGCGTTTGCCGGGCACGCTGATGGACAGCGCGGCCCTTGAAGAGAGGGCCGAGAGCGATAGGCTATGGTCCGAGAGGGTCCTCTGGGGAGGGGATGCTCGAAAGCTTTCACAGATTGCTTCCTCATGCGCGTACAGTTCCCAGCCGCTGCGGGATAGGAGGGGTATCGAGTGAATCTGTTCAAGACCAAGGCGTCGCTGCTCGGGGTCGTCGCAGCCGTCGCGCTCGCGGTGTTGGCGCTGCCGGCAGCGGCGATCACGAACGGCGTGCCGGACGACGAGGAGCACCCGTACGTCGGCCAGCTGCTCTTCTATTTGCCCGACGAGGTCGACGATCGCTTCAGCGACCCCGGGGTGTGGGCTAACTGCAGCGGGACGCTCGTGTCCCCGACCGTCGTCGTCACTGCGGGGCACTGCGTCTACGGCGTGGGCCTGAACGGAGTGACGCCCGACGGTGGTAATGGCGGAAACGAGGTCTGGGTCAACTTCAACGAGGCGCCGGACTACTCCCAGATCCCGCCGAGCAGCGACTACATCCCCGACCACAATGCACAGAGGTATGAGGATCGTCTCGTGTGGCTCGCGTCGCAGCCGGACTGGCACCGAGGGACTGCGCAGGCTCATCCGGATTACGATCCAGGTCTGTTCCTCCTCCACGACCTGGGCGTGGTCGTCCTGGACGAACCGGTCGATCCGGGCGACTACGGAACGCTGCCGGCCCTCGGGGAACTCGACGGGTACTTGAAGAACGGGAAGAACCGGTCGCTGTTCACTCCGGTCGGCTACGGCCTGAACAAGGTGCTGCCGACCGGCGTCGAGGGTGGTGACATTCGCTACAAGGCGACGGTCAAGCTGGTCAACTTGAAGGGAACGTACGGTGTTCCGGAGGGGACATCTGCTGTGTTCTCGAACAACAAGGGTGCGCCACACACCGGCGGCACGTGCTTCGGCGATTCGGGTGGCCCGTTCTTCGTCAAGGGCACGAGTCAGGTCGTGGCCGTGAACTCTTTCGGGATTTCCCCCAACTGCACCGGGACGGACGGCGCGTATCGCATCGACCAGGAGGACGATCTCGACTGGCTCGCGACGTTCCTCTACTGACGCCGACCTAGCGACCTCGAGCTTTCGCTCGACGGAGGGCCACCCCATGGGTGGCCCTCCGAGCTTCAGTAGGCGACCGCGCCGGCGCCGCTCTCGGCGGCGTGGCGCTGCTCCTCGGCGCGGTAGCTCGAACGCACGAGAGGGCCCGCGAAGACGGAGCCGAAGCCGAGCGCCTCGCCCTGCTCGCGCAGCCAGCGGAACTCGTCGGGGTGCACCCAGCGGTCGATCGGCGCATGCTGGCGCGACGGCTGCAGGTACTGGCCGATCGTGACCACGTCCACTCCGTGGCCCCGCAGGTCGCGCATCGTCTCCACGACCTCGTCGTTCGTCTCGCCGAGCCCGACGATGATCCCCGACTTCGTCAGCACCGGATACCCGGCGACCTCCTTCGCCCGCCGTAGCAGCCAGAGCGCCTTGTCGTAGCTCGCCTTCGCCCCGCGCATGCGGCGGTGCAGGCGGCGCACCGTCTCGATGTTGTGGTTGAAGACGTCGGGACGCGAATCGAGCACGACGCGCAGCGCCTCCTCCTCCACGCCGAGGAAGTCGGGTGTGAGCAGCTCCACCGAGCAGTCCGGCAGCTTCGCCTTCAGCGCGCGCGTCGTGGCCGCGAAGTGCGCTGCGCCGCGATCCGGGAGGTCGTCACGGTCGACCGAGGTGACGACCACGTGCCCGAGGCCCATCTGCGCCGCGGCCTGCGCCAGCCGCAGCGGCTCGAGCGGGTCGGGCGGATCGTCGGGCTTGCCGGAGTGGACGTAGCAGTAGCGGCACGCCCGCGTGCACGTGTCGCCGAGGATCTGGAAGGTCGCGGTGCCGCGGCCCCAGCACTCGCCGATGTTCGGGCAGCGTGCCTCCTCGCAGACGGTGACGAGCTTCTGCTCGCGGACGAGCTGGCGCACCTCGCCGTAGCGTGTGTCCTGGCTCGGCGCGCGCACCTTCATCCACGGCGGGCGCCGCGGACGCTCCTGGATCACGGGGAGCGAGGTCTCCACTCGGGCCAGTGTATTCACGGCACGAGCGTGAAGGCCGCCGTGTGCCGTGGTCGCACGACCGAGAAGTGCCGACGATCCAGCGTCGCCAGGCGGCTCTCTCCGAGCCGCTCGGCGAGCGCGACGATCGATGCGTCGACGAAGCCGAGCGGGAGATCCTCGTAACGGCGGCAGAGCTCCCTGGAGCGGGCGTAGTCGCTCCGAGACAGGTCGATTATGTCGAGAGCGCCGATCTCGACGCTCTGCAGGAAGCCGTCGAACTGGTCGTAGCCCATCCGGCTGCAGACCAGCCATTCGAGCTCGACGACCACCGGCGCCGGCACGGCGAGCTCCTCCGGGGGATCCACGATAAGCGCTGCGCAGGCCTCGTGGTTCGCGTCGTGCTCGTCGACGACCGCGTAGAGGACGCCCGTGTCGCAGATCAGCGCCACGACCGAGGCTCGAAGCTCATCTCTCCGGCTCGCTCCGAGGTGCGGTGGCCCTTCCGGCCGGAGCGGCCGATACCGACGAACGTAACGGTCGGCCGACTCCGCTGGGCGCGAAGCTCCATTCCCTCGCGGATCACTTCGGCGAGCGAGACGCCCTCTTCGTGCGCGATCGAGCGCAGCCGCTCGAGGAGCGCATCGTCGGCCATGATCGTCGTCCGTCGCATGGCCATAATTATGGCACTCATTATGTCACAGCAGTGCGACGGAGACGCGTCGCCTGTGTGACGAGGTCAGGCGCGCGCGCCGAGCTTCTCGTGGACGGGCTGCGCCCAGAGGCCTGCGCCGTCGTCGGCCGGGAGCTCCTCGAACGCCAGGCCGAAGACGCCACCTAGCGCCTCGACCGCGGCCGGGCGCACGTCGTCCACCGTCACCGACCGATCGAGCTCGCGCGCCATCGTCGTGAACTGCGCGTCCTCCAAGCCGCAGGCGGTGATCCACTCCGTGAACGGCGCCGGGTCGAGGTCGACGTTGAGGGCGTAGCCGTGCGTTGTCACCCAGCGCGAGACGTGGACGCCGATGGACGCGATCTTCCGCGGGCCGTGCCCGCCCCCCGCCGGCATCCAGACCCCCGTCAGCCCCTCGATCGTCGTCGCCTCCAGCCCGGACGCGGCGACGGTCCGAACGATCGCCTCCTCGAGCTGCCGCACGTACCGCTTCACGTCCCGCCCGTGGCGGTTCAGGTCGAGGATCGGGTAGCAGACGAGCTGGCCGGGCCCGTGGAAGGTGGACTTGCCGCCGCGATCGGTCTCGACGATCTCCACCTCGGTGGCCTCGGGCACGTGCAGCTCCTGGTCGAGCTCCGTGCGGCGGCCCGTGGTGATCACCGGCGGGTGCTCGAGCAGCAGCACCGTGTCCGGGATCGCGCGCTGCGACACGGCCCCGGCGAGCGAGCGTTGCAGCGCAAACGCCTCCTCGTAAGGGACGAGGCCGAGGTGCATCAGGTAGGCGCCGGTGCTCACTCCAGGAGCCTAGCGAGGTTCTTCGTCGCCTCCCGCCGGCTCAGCCCCGAGAGCCGGTCCGCGTTCGCCCGGACGTAGCGGTCGACCTCGCGCGGGTCGTGCCAGGCGTAGTCGCGCAGCGCCCACCCGATCGCCTTGCGCACGAAGAACTCGCGATCCCCGAGGTTCGGCTCGATGCAGCCGTAGAGGAGCGCGAGATCGGTGTCCGCACGAAAGCCGAGCTGGCAGATGATCGACACGCGCCGCTTCCAGAGATCGGGGTCGCGGCTCCAGCGGCGCATCTCGTCCGCCACGGCGCGGTCGCGGCGCAGCAGGTCGCCGACGCGCCGGGCGACCGTGTCGACGAGGTCCCACCAGGCGCCCTCGACGATCAGCCGCTCGAGCAGCGGCAGCGTCACGTGCTCGGCGTGTCGCTCGAGCAGGGCGAGTGCGGTGTAGCGCTCCTCGCGAAACTCCGCGTCGTCCCAGAGCTCGGCGAGGGCGGCGTCGAACGCGGCCCTGCCCCCGATCGGATGAGCCGCGAAGAACGGGCGCCAGGCCCGGCGCAGGTCGGGCATGCGCACGCCGAGGTACGGCAGCTCGCTCTTCATGTAGCGCCTGGCCCCCGCCGCGTAGGCAGGGTCGCGAAGCCCCTCGACCTGCGCGCGAAGCGCCTCGGCTAGCCGGCGTCGTCCCAGCTCTCGAGCTTCCCGCGCAGGTCTCTGAGGAAGCCGCCCGCGTACGCGCCGTCGACGAGCCGGTGGTCGTACGTGAGCGTCAGGTTCATCATCGGGCGGATCGCGATCACGTCGTTGCCGAGCTCGTCCTGCACGACCCAGGGCCGCTTGACGAGCGCGTACGTGCCGAGGATCCCCGCCTGCGGCTGGTTGATGATCGGCGTCCCGTGGAAGGTGCCGAAGCCGCCGGGGTTGGTGATCGTGAACGTGCCCCCCTGGACGTCGTCGGGGAGCAGCTTCTTCGTGCGGGCGCGCTCGGCGAGGTCGGCGATCGAGCGGGCGAGGCCGAGCAGGTTCAGATCCTGGGCGTTCCGGATCACCGGGACGATCAGGCCGCGGCCCTCCTCGAGCGCGACCGCGATGCCCAGGTTCACGAACTGGCGGGTGACGATCTTCTCTCCGCGGATCTCGCCGTTGACCCACGGCCACGCTTGCAGCGTCTCCACCGTCGCGCGCGCGATGAAGGCGAGGTACGTCGGGTTGACGCCGTGCGCGCTCTGCCACTCGCGCTTCAGCTGCTCGCGGATCGCGACCACGCGCGACATGTCCACCTCGATCCCGCTGGTCACGTGCGCCGACGTGTCGACCGAGCGGCGCATGTGCTCCATCACCCCACGGCGCATCGCGGTGATCGGCTCGGCGGCCTCGCCCGGGGCGAGCAGGTCCTCGTCGGCCGCGGCCGGTGCAGGTACAGGAGCAGGTCGGGGTGCCGTTGCCGCGGGCACGGGCATAGCGGCCGGCGGGGCTGCCGGAGGTGCCGGGGCGGCAGGTGGAGTAGGCGCGGCAGGTGGAGCGGGCGCGGCAGATGGAGCGGGCGGGGCAGGTGGAACGGGCGGGGCAGGTGGAACGGGCGGGGCAGGTGCGGCAGCGGGCTGGGCCACGGGGGCGGCGGCTGCCACGGGCACCGGCGGTGGCGCGGGCGCCACAGCCGCCTCTGCGGGAGCCGCTGGCGGGAGTGGCTCCGGCGCCGGGGGAGCCGGCGGCGCTGCGGCTGCTCCGGACTCGATGAAGGCGAGGATGTCCTTCTTCGTGACGCGGCCGCCCTGTCCCGTGCCGGGGACGGCGTTCGGATCGACGCCGTGCTCGGCGGCGATCCGCGCGACCACGGGCGAGACAAAAGTGCGGCCGTTCCCTCCGTCGCCGGACGGCGCGGCGACGTGCGGGGCGAGCGGAGGCACCGGGGACGCGACGGGAGCCGCCGCCGGTGCGGCGACCGGCTCCGCGGCGACGGGCTCTGCCGCGGGCTCGCTGGCCGCCGCCGGTGCCTCTGCGGCGACGGGCGCGGCCGGCT
>JAOUEK010000074.1 GCA_029858755.1 Thermoleophilia bacterium | reverse complement strand
TCCCAGGCGGGGAGGTCGAGCAGCACGCGCGCGCGCGGCGTCCCCGGGTTCAGCTCCACCCTGATCGAGCGCCCCAGCAGGTGCATGTGGCCACCGACCGCCTGCATCGTCGTGGGCGCGCCGATCAGGCGATCGCACGTCGTGACCGCTCCCGCCCGCGGCGTCGCTGCGTTCTTGCCGCAGAGGAGCAGCAGCCCGGCGGGTGCCAGGCCCGCGCCCTGCCCGTACTTGCGCACGAGGTCGAAGAGGGCGGCGGTGCGGTCGCAGAGCGGCCCCGACTCGCCCTTCGCGCAGGGGAGCTCGACCGGCGCCGGCAGCAGCATCGTCTGGAGCGGCCGCAGCCCCGCGGTCGCCGGCACCGTGGTCAGCACCGCGCTGGAGCGGTCGGGCGTGCGGCCGTTGAGCAGGTTGTAGTGCACCTGCATCACGACGCGGCTGCCCGCCGCCAGCGGGACACCGGTGCCCTCGCGGAAGCGGTCGCTGCCCCAACCGGGCGCCCACGCGGTGATCCACGGGGCGTCGTCGAGCCCGCCGCCGAGCCCTCGGCCATCCGGCTCCGGGATCCCGGAGCCGCCGAAGCAGCTCCAGCCGGGGCCCGGGGCCTTCGCGTCGAGCCGCTGGGCATCGGCGACGCTCGCGGGCGGCACCTTGAACAGGATCACGTGGTGGACGACGGCGGCCTGGTCCGGGTCGATCCGCGCCGCGGTCACGAAGACGTCCTCGGTCAGCTTCGGGTCGACGAGGAAGCACCGGTAGTCGTCGGTGGCGCCGCCCGCCGAGCGCGGCCTGTAGGGCACCGGCAGGGTCAGGGTGCGCACCGTCTCGCCGGCGCGGGGCTTCGGGATGGCCGTCGCCGGGCGTCCCACCGAGCGCGCGTCCAGCCTGGCCCCGTCGGCGATCCAGCGGAGGATCGTGTCGCGCTGGCGCGTCGTCAGCGTGCGCTGCTCCTGGCCGACGAGTCGAGGGGAGCGCGGGCCGGGAGGCCACGGCGGCATGCGTCGCTCTCGGACGACGCTCGCGATCAGCGGCGCCCGCGAGGCGACGTCCCTCGCGGTGCGGAAGGGGAAGGGCGCGATCCCGCCGAGGCGATGGCAGCCGGCGCACTTGTCGCGGATGATCGGCGCCACGTCTCGGGCGAAGCCGGGCGAGGCGGTCGTCCCGGCCTGAGCGTCGTCGCCGCGGAGCACCAGCACGCCGAGCAGGGGCACGGCCGCGATCGCCGCGATCGCGACGACGAGCAGCCCGCGCGCCCGGACGAAGGAGCCGCTTCGTGCTCTCGGCCCAGGGCGACGCATCAGGCCATGGTACGCGCCAGCGCTACTGCGACCACTCGGTGGGCTCGCGGTCCCAGCGGTGCCCGCGCAACGCCCCCAGCAGCTCGTCCGGAAGCCTTCCCGCCTCGGCGGCGCCGGCGTTGGCGCGGACGTTCCGCTCGCGCCGCATCCCAGGGATCACGGTCGCCACGTCGGGGCTGGAGAGCACGAAGCGGAGCGCGAGCTCGGCGATCGTCATCCCCTCGGGCACGAGCGGGCGGAGCGCCTCGACGCGGTCAACGGTGGCATGCAGGTTCTCCGGGACGAAGTAGGTGGCGCGCCAGTCGCCTTCCGGCCACGTCGTGTCGTGGGTGAGCACGCCGGTCAGCGAGCCCTCGTCGAACGGGACGCGGGCGATCACGGCGACGTCGCGCTCGCGGCAGGCGGGGAGGAGCTCGTCCTCGGGGGCCTGGTCGAACACGTTGTAGATCACCTGGACGGCGTCGACGAGACCGGTCTCGAGCGTGCGCAGCGCGTTCCACGGCTCCCAGCGATTGATGCTGACGCCGACGGCGCGGATCAGGCCCTCGTCGCGGAGCGCGGCCACCGCACGTTGCCAGCGCTCGTCGCCGGCCCAGTCGTCCTCCCAGGTGTGGAACTGCAGCAGGTCGATCGTGTCGAGGCCGAGGTTGGCGAGGCTCCGCTCGGCGTACTCGCGGATGTGATCCGGTGGGAACGTGTCCTCGAGCAGGTCGCCGCGGCGCGACGGCCACTGCCGGTTGCGCGGCGGCAGCTTCGTGGCGACGACGAGGGGGTGGTCCGGGTTCGCGCGCACGAGCTCGCCGAGCAAGCGCTCGCTCGCGCCGTCCCCGTAGGCCCAGGCCGTGTCGAAGAACGTGCAGCCGAGGTCGACGGCGAGTTGCAGGGCGCGGCCGGCCTCCTCGGGATCGGTGCCCGTCCAGCCGGCGACGCCCCACATCCCGACCCCGAGCTCGCCGACCTGCCAGCCGGTGCGACCGAACGTCCGCGTGCGCATCAGGGCACCGTCAGCCGAGCCGGTCGTAGGTGCCCCAGAGGTCGCGCAGCGCCCCGCAGAGCTCGCCCACCGTGCAGTGCGCCCGGAGCGCCTCGCGCAGCGCGGGGAGCAGGTTCGCCTCGCTCTCCGCGACCCGGCGCACGTCGCCCAGCGCCGCGGCAGCGCGCTCGGCGTCGCGGCTCGCGCGGACGCGCGCGGTCCGCTCTCGCTGAGCGGCCTCGACCGCGGGGTCCGGGCGGTGCAGCTCGACGGGCTCGCCGCCACCCTCCTGGAAGCGGTTGACGCCGACGATCACGCGCTCGCCACCCTCGACCTGCTGCTGCCAGCGGAACGCCGACTCCTCGATCCCGGCCTGCACGAAGCCCTGCTCGATCGCGGCGACGGCGCCGCCCAGCTCGTCGATGCGCTCGATCAGCGCACGGGCGCGCGACGCGAGCTCGTCGGTCAGCGCCTCCACGTAGTACGAGCCGCCGAGCGGGTCGGCCGTGTCGGTCGTCCCCGCCTCGTGCATCAGCACCTGCTGCGTTCGCAGGGCGATCGTGGCGGCGTGCTCGGTGGGGAGCGCCAGTGCCTCGTCGAAGGCGTTCGTGTGCAGCGACTGCGCGCCGCCGCACGCTGCCGAGAAGGCCTGGAGCGCGACGCGGACGACGTTCACCTCGGGCTGCTGCGCGGTCAGGGTGGAGCCGCCGGTCTGGGCGTGGAAGCGGAGCATCTGGGCGCGCGGGTCAGTGACCCCGAAGCGGTCGCGCATGATCGTCGCCCAGAGCCGGCGGGCGGCCCTGAACTTCGCCACCTCCTGGAAGACGTCGTTGTGGGCGTTGAAGAAGAAGGAGAGCCGGCGCCCGAAGTCGTCGGGCGAGAGGCCGGCGGCGATCGCCGCCTCGCAGTAGGCGATGCCGTTGGCGAGCGTGAAGGCGACCTCCTGCACTGCGGTCGAGCCCGCCTCGCGGATGTGGTACCCCGAGATCGAGATCGTGTTCCACTTCGGGATGCGCTCGGCGCAGTACGCGAACAGGTCGGTCGTCAGGCGCATCGAGGGCCGTGGCGGGAAGATGTAGTTCCCTCGCGCCACGTACTCCTTGAGGATGTCGTTCTGCACGGTGCCGCTGAGCCGATCAGGGGCCACGCCCTGCCCCTCGGCGACGAGCTCGTAGAGCAGCAGCAACAGGGCCGCCGGCGCGTTGATCGTCATCGACGTGGAGACCTCGCCCAGCGGGATCCCGTCGAGCAGCGCCTCCATGTCGGCGAGCGAGTCGATCGCCACGCCGGTGCGGCCCACCTCGCCCTCCGCGCGCGGGTCGTCCGAGTCGTACCCGAGCTGGGTCGGGAGGTCGAACGCGACCGAGAGCCCCGTTTGTCCCCGCTCGAGCAGGTAGCGGAAGCGGGTGTTCGTCTCGGCCGCCGAGCCGAAGCCGGCGTACTGGCGGATCGTCCACGGCCGGCCGCGGTACATGTCGGGGTACGGGCCGCGCGTGAACGGGTACGTCCCCGGCGGCTCGCGCTCCGACGGGGCATCCGCCGCGCCGTAGGCCGGCTTCACCTCGATGCCGGACTCCAGCACACGGCGCTCCGGGGTCGTCGCCATCGGCGCATCGTACGGGGCCGTGCGTCGCCCCGGCGACCGCTCGGGTGGCGCGAACGGCGTGTTCGTGCGTTGGCTTCGCGGGTGATCGGATGGGATAGTCTCTTTTCCGCCGTGGCAGACGACCCGAGCACGTCCGAGACGGGAGCCGCGAGCGACCCGTCCGGGGGCAGCGGCGGAGGCGCGGTCCAGGAGTTCATGGAGAAGACCGACTGGGTCGAGATCTTCTCGACCTTGCTGCTCGCGCTCGCCACGGTCACCACCGCATGGAGCGGGTACCAGGCGAGCCGCTGGAGCGGCGAGCAGGCGATCGCCTTCAGCGAGGCCAACGCCGCGCGCGTCGAGTCCACGCGCGCCTCCACACGCGCGGGCCAGCAGGTGCAGATCGACCTCGCGCTCTTCACGCAGTGGATCGACGCGTTCGCGCGCGACGAGCAGCCGCTCGTCGACTTCTACGAGAACCGCTTCCGGGAGGAGTTCAAGCCGGCCTTCGACGCCTGGCTCGCGACGAAGCCGAAGACGAACCCCGACGCGCCGCTCTCACCCTTCGACATGCCCCAGTACCAGCTCGCGCAGCGGACGGAGGCCGACCGCCTGTCCACGGTCTCCGACGAGGCGGGGCAGCGGGCGCGGCGGAACAACCAGCGCTCCGACAACTACGTGCTCTGCGTCGTCCTCTTCGCCTCGTCGCTCTTCTTCGCGGGCATCTCGACGAAGCTCGTGTCGCGCTACAGCAGGGGCGCGATCCTCGCGCTCGGCTACGCGGTGTTCGCCGGGACGGTGATCTGGGTGCTCACGTTCCCGATCAGCTTCTCGATCTGAGTCACAGCGCGCCGCCCGAGCGCTCGACGGCCTCGAGCGCGATCCGCAGCCCGGAGGCGACGTGGGCCCGGATCGCCTCACGCGCCGCCTCGCGGTCGCCCGCCTCGAAGGCGTCGACGATCGCCGCGTGCTCGGTGACGAGGTACTCGCCGCCCTCGAGCCTGCCGGCGCGGATCACCTGCATCATCTGGTTGACCGACAGGTCCCGGTAGACCTCGGAGAGGAGCTCGTTTCCCGCCAGGTCGACCTGGTACTCGTGGAACGCGGCGTTGGCGGCGTCCCACTCCTCGTGCGAGAGCGCCTCCGCCGTAGCCACGAGTCGGGCGCGGAGCTCGTCGAGCTGCGCGGGCGCGAGGCGGCCGACGGTCGCCTCGGCGGCGTGCAGCTCGAGCGCGAGCCGCACGTCGTAGCCGTCCTCGAGCGCCTTCGCCGTCACGGGGGCGACGTAGTAGCCGCGCCGGGCTTTCACGGTGAGCAGCCCCTCGGAGACGAGCCGGGTGAGCGCGTGGTGCACCGGGCTCCGCGAGACGCCGAGCTCGGCGGCCAGCTCGTGCAGCGAGAGCTTGGTGCCGGGGCCGGCCTCGCGCCGCAAGAGGCGCCGCCGTAGCGTGTCGTAGACCTGCTCGTTGAGGTTCATGCGCGGCAGCGTGGTCGCCATCAGGCAGATGTAACATGACACCGGGGCCGGGAGGCAACACCTGACCGCGGCTACCCTTGGCGGCGTGAGGGTCGTCGTCAGGCTGTTCGCCGGGCTCAGGGAGCGCGCCGGCGCCCGCCACCGCGAGCTCGAGCTCTCCGACGGCGCCTGCGTCGGCGACGTCTGGGATGCGCTCGGCCTCGGGGAGGAGCCGCCGGGGCTGCTCTTCGCCAGGAACCGGGCGTATGCCGGCCGCGACGAGCAGCTCGCCGACGGCGACGAGGTGGCGCTGATCCCCCCGGTCTCGGGCGGCGCGTTCCGCCTCGTCGAGGAGCCGCTGGACCTCGCGGCCGCCGTGCGCGAGGTGGCAGCGCAGGAGGCGGGGGCGATCGCGACGTTCGTGGGCACGACGCGCGCCCGGTCGCGCGGCCGGGACGTCGTGCGGCTCGAGTACGAGGCCTACGAGGAGATGGCCGAGGCGGAGATGGAGCGCTTGGCCGCGGAGCTGCTCGCGCGGTACGAGCTGACGGCGATCGCGATCCACCACCGCATCGGCGTGGTCGAGATCGGCGAGCAGAGCGTCGTGATCGCCGTCTCCGCCCCGCACCGGGCCGCCGCCCTCGCCGCCTGCCGGGATGCCATCGACACCCTCAAGGTGTCGGTGCCACTCTGGAAGAAAGAGGTCTACGTGGGAGGCGAGGAGTGGATCGGCCAGGGGAGCTAGAGGCGGTGCACGCCCCGGACCCCGTGACCGTCCCCGAGCCGGCGAGCCTGCCCCAGGACGTCGATCGGCACCGCGCCTCGTGGCTCGCCCGGCTCTTCGCGCCGGTGATCGTGGCGGTCGGACTGCTCGTCAAGTTCGGCGGCTTCTCGATCAAGTTCTTCGGGATCTTCATCGCCGTGGGCGGCTATGCGCTGATCTGGGGCTGGGCGTTCGGGGTGGGGTTCGTGTTGCTGATCGCCGTCCACGAGCTCGGCCACTACGTCGAGGCCCGGCGGCAGGGGCTCGACCCGGCGCTGCCCGTGTTCGTCCCCTTCCTCGGCGCCTACGTGGCGCTCCGGAACGCGCCCTTCGACCCGTGGCGCAACGCCCTCGTCTCGATCGCCGGGCCGATCCTGGGGGGGCTCGGTGCCGCGGCCGTGCTCTTCGTCGGCGAGATGCGCGACGACCGCTTCCTGCTCGCGCTCGCCTACACCGGTTTCTTCCTCAATCTGATCAACCTGATCCCGGCCGGGCCGCTCGACGGCGGCCACCTGCTTCGTGCCTGGCGCGTGCTGAAGAGCGGCGGCGGGCGGCGAAGCCCGGAGGAGGCGCGGCGCCTCGGGCGCCTCGTGGCGCTGCTCGCGCTCGGCACGGCGGCGGCGCTCGCGGTCGGGATGGTCGTGGCGCACGTGCCGCAGGGCCGCCTGTGAGCGAGAACCGCCAGCTCGACCGACGGGTGCTCACCCGCGAGCGTGAGCGCGAGACGCTCGCCGGCGACATCTCGCTGATCGCCTCGGAGTTCCTCGCAGGCTTCGAGGCCGTGCAGAGCATCCCGCGCCCGGCCGTCTCGATCTTCGGCTCGGCCCGCGTGCCCGAGTCGTCTGCGACGTACGCTGCGGCGCGCGAGACGGCCCGGCTCTTCGCGGAGGAGGGGTTCGCCGTCGTCACGGGCGGTGGGCCCGGCGTGATGGAGGGCGCGAACCGTGGTGCGCGCGAGGGCGGAGGGATGTCGGTGGGCTTCAACATCGTGCTCCCCCACGAGCAGCAGCTGAACCCCTACTGCGACCTCGGCGTCACCTTCAAGCACTTCTACGCGCGCAAGGTGATGTTCGTGAAGGCGGCCGAGGGCTTCGCCATCTTCCCGGGCGGGTTCGGGACGCTCGACGAGCTGTTCGAGGCGCTGACCCTGATCCAGACGGGCGTGATCAACACCTTCCCCGTCGTGCTCTTCGACAGCGACTACTGGGAGGAGCTGCTGCACTTCCTCCGCTCCGAGACGATCGACGGCGGGCTCGTCGCGCAGCACGACGTCGACCGCCTCCACGTCACCGACGAGCCGGCCGACGTCGTGCGCATCGTTGGCGACGCCTGGCGGGAGGCGGTCGCGAGGGGCGACCCGTGAGCGCCGAGCTGGACGCGGCCGTCGCTGCGATCCGGGCTCGCTCGCCGCTCGAGCCGGTCGCCGGCGTCGTGCTGGGGAGTGGCCTCGGCGGGTTCGCCGACGCCGTCGAGAGCTCGGTGGCGATACCCTACGACGAGATCCCGGGCTGGCCTGCGGCGACCGCGATCGGGCACGCCGGGAGACTCGTGCTCGGCACGTTCGGCGACGTGCCCGTCGCCGTCATGCGCGGCCGCGCCCACCTCTACGAGGGGTATCCGCCGGCAAAGGTCGTGTTCGGGATCCGGGTGCTCGGCGCGCTCGGCGTGCGCACGCTCGTGCTCACGAACGCCGTGGGGGCGATCGACACCGAGCTCGTCCCCGGGCAGCTCGTGCTCGTCGCCGACCACCTGAACCTCCAGGGCTCCTCGCCGCTCGTCGGCCCGAACGACGACTCGCTCGGCCCGCGCTTCCCCGACATGTCCGATGCGTACGACCCGGAGCTGCGCGCGGCGGCGCGGGAGGCGGGCGCGCGGCTCGGCCTC
>JAOUEK010000073.1 GCA_029858755.1 Thermoleophilia bacterium | reverse complement strand
CGCTGCTCGTGGTGATGGCGCTCGCCGGCTGGCTGGGAGAGCGGTGGTGGCTCCCGGGGACCGCGGTCTTCGTCGGCATCGCGGCCCTGTTCGTCCTCGTCTCTCCCTGGCTGCAGACGACGACGCCGCTCGAGGACCGACAGCTCCTCGCCGCCGCCGCTCGCTACGAGCGGGTGCAGGGGCTCCCGGACATCCCGATCAGGGTCGAGGAGGTCAGCGGCACGACCAGTCAGGCGAACGCGTATGCGACGGGGATCGGCGGCACGCGCGTCGTCGTCCTCTGGGACACGCTGCTCGACGGGCGCTTCAGCGACGGGGCCGAGCGGGTGGTCGTGGCCCACGAGCTCGCCCACCACTCGAGCGACCATCTCCCCAAGGCGCTCGGCTGGTTCGCGCTGTTCGCGCTCCCGGGCGCGTGGCTGGTGATGCGCCTCACGCGCGGTCGCGGCGGCATCGGCACACCCGAGGCCGTGCCGCTCGCGCTGCTCGTGGTCGCCGCCTACCAGCTCGCGGTGTCGCCCGCGCAGGCGTGGGTCAGCCGCGGGATGGAGGCCGAGGCCGACTGGAAGGCGCTGGAGTCGACCCGCGACCCCGCGTCCGCCCGCGCTCTGTTCGTCGAGTTCGCGAAGACCGGCCTCGGCGACCCCGAGCCGCCGACCTGGTCGTACGTGCTGCTCGAGTCGCACCCGAGCCTCGCTCGACGCGTGGCGATGGCCCGCGCCTGGCAGGACGCGCAGGGCCCGTCGTAGGGGCGGATCAGCCGCGCCCGCCGACCTGTCTCGATCACGCCCC
The DNA here is from genome assembly GCA_029858755.1 of Thermoleophilia bacterium. GTDB lineage: Bacteria > Actinomycetota > Thermoleophilia > Gaiellales > Gaiellaceae > Gaiella. The sequence goes on along the minus strand of JAOUEK010000073.1, from coordinate 7,188 downwards.
CTGCAGGGCGCGGTCGGCGATCTCGGCCGCGATCGCGAGCGCCGAGGTGGCCCCCGGCGACGGCGCGTTGCGCACGTGCAGCACGCGTTCGTCCCCCTCGAACACGAAGTCGTCGACGAGGGTGCCGTCCGCCGCGAGCGCCTGCGCGCGGATGCCGGAGGGCCCTCGCGTCACGTGCGACGGCCGGAGCTCGGGGAGCAGGCGCCTCGCCTCGGCGACCAGCAGCCGCACGCTGTGGTCGCGGGCCAGCTCGGCGAAGCCTGCGCGCCAGTGGCGCCTGGCGAGCGAGCGCAGCCCGGGCGCCGTGACCGCATCCCAGGCGTCGAACGGACGGGCGGCGAAGCGCCCGTAGCGCTCGCGCGCGAATGCGAGCACGGCGTTCGGGCCGAGCCAGACCTCGCCGTCCGGGCGCACCGTCGTGTGCACGCCGAGGAAGGGGAAGGCCGGGTCGGGGACCGGGTAGACGAGCCCGCGGACGAGGTGCCGGGCCTCGGGGCGGAGCAGCAGGTAGTCGCCGCGGAAGGGGACGATGCGTGGCTCCCGGGCGCCGCCGGAGAGCGAGGCGAGCCGGTCGGCCTGGACGCCTGCACAGACGACGGCGTGCGCCGCCTCCAGCCCGCCACCGTCGCGTGTGCGAAGGATCACCGATCGCGGTCGGCGCTCGAGCTCGGTCACCTCGCGCCCGGTCAGGACCTCGCCGCCGGAGGCCCTGACATCGGTGGCGAGCGCCACGGCGACGGCGCCGAAGTCGACGACCGCGGTCTCGGGCGAGTGCAGCGCGGCAACCCCCGCGACGTGCGGCTCCAGCTCGCGCAGCCGCTCCGTGCCGATCCGCTCCACCCGGGGGACGCCGTTGGCGACGCTCCGCCGCTCGAGCTCGGCGAGCCGCGGCAACTCCTCCTCGCTCGTCGCCACCACGACCTTGCCGCAGCGGAGGACCTCGATCCCCCGCTCGTCGCAGTAGCGCAGCAGCGCCTCGGCGCCTGCGACGCAGAGGCGGGCCTTGAGGGAGCCCGGCTCGTAGTACACGCCCCGGTGCACGACGCCGCTCGAGCGCCCCGTCTGGTGGAGCCCGACGGCGTGCTCCTTCTCCAGCACGGTGACCGTGGCCGCTGGCTGCCGCAGCGCCAGCTCGCGGGCGGTGGCGAGCCCGAGGATGCCCCCGCCCACGACGACGATGCGGTCGCCTGCAGTGCTCATCCGGCGTCCGGGAAGACAGAGATCGGGGTGTCGGGCAGAAGCGCGACGCCACTCCCGTACGGACGACGAATCCGCCGACGGCCGTCTTGGACGAGGCGTCGGGCTTCAGCCGGACGCGTGGGTTCCGCCTCCCGCGCGCTCACGTGAGCGTGTACTCGGGCCCCGAGCCGCCCTCGGGCGGCGTCAGCCGGCCTCCCTTGGCGGTGATCGCGCCGCACTGCACGCAGTTGGACGGGGTGAGCTTCACGGTGACGGTGCCGTCGCCGTCCTCCTCACCCACCTCGTACACCTGGGCCGGGCACATCCAGGCCCACATCTCGGCGAGGTCGCGCGGCACCTCGCGCTCGACGCGTACGTGGTCCGGCTGGTCGTCGCGCGTGCGGTTGCCCGAGGCGAAGACGGACGAGAGCTTGTCGAACGTCAGCTGCCCGTCGGGGGCCGGATACCGCTCGGCCCTGCCGGTACGGAGGAGCGCGTGGGCCGCATTCGGCTCCGTGGCGAAGTCCTTCGGCGGCAGCTTCCCCTTGGACACGGTCATCGCGCTGGCGAGCGCCCCACCCACGAAGAAGCCCTTGTCGAAGGCCTGCCGCATGTTCCGCACCTCGGTCAGGTCCGGCCACAGGTAGCTGTCGCGGATCGACCGGTCGTACGCGTCGAGCGCGCCGACGCGCGACGGCGACTCCCCCGCCTGCAGCGCCTGCACCGCGGCCTCGGCGGCGAGCTTGCCGGACTCGATCGCGTAGTGGACACCCTTCAGGCGCGGGACGTCGACGAGGCCTGCGCTCTCGCCCACGAGCAGCAGCCCGGGCGCGTTGAGCCGCGAGGGCATCGACAGCTGGCCGCCCTCGGTGATCGTCTTCGCCCCCCAGGCGACGCGCTCGCCGCCCGCCAGGATCTTCCGCACCAGCGGATGGGTCTTGAACTCCTGCAGCAGGTCGTGCGCGGAGAGCTCGACGTCGCGGTACTCGAGGCCGACGACGAAGCCGATGGAGACCAGCTCCTCGCCCATCGGGTAGATCCACGAGCCGCCGAACTCGCCGTAGCGGGCTCTCGTGCGCAGCGGCCAGCCCATCGTGTGGACGATGCGGCGCAGCGGCCGCGGCACCTTCCACACCTCCTTCACGCCGAGCGCCCAGATCTGCGGGTTGCGCCCGTGGAGGCCGAAGCGGTCGATGGCGGCGCTCGTGAGGTGGCCGGCGGTGCCCTCGGCGAGCACGGTGACCCTGGCGGTGACGTCGACGCCCGGCTCGTGGTTGCCGAGCGGCTCGCCCTCCCTGCCGCGCCCCTTGTCGCCCGTGCGCACGCCCACGACCCGGCCGTGCTCCACCAGGAGCTTCTCGCCCGCCGTCTCGGGCAGGATCGTCGTGCCGCCCGCCTCGGCCTGCTCGGCGAGGAAGCGGCCGAGCTGCGACACGGAGACGATCCAGTTGCCGTGGTTGCGCATCGTCGGCGGCGGCGGGATGCGGAGCGCACGGCCCTTGGCGAGCACGTACACGGCCTCACCCTCGACCGTGCCGTACGTGGGGATCGCGTCGAGCTCGGGCCGGCCGCGGAACAGCCGGCGCAGCGCGCGCGGGTTGACGACCGCGCCCGAGAGCAGGTGCGAGCCCGGCTGCTTGCCCTTCTCGAGCAGGGCGACGGGGACGTCGCCGAGACGCTCGCGCACATCGGGGTGCTCCTCGAGCAGCTGGCCGAGGCGCAGCGCACAGGCGAGCCCTCCGGGCCCCCCGCCCACGATCACGATGCCGACGTCGATGCGCTCGTCGGGCGGGTCGGTCGGCGCGGCGATCGCCTCGGCGGTCGAGAAGGGCGGCGGGTAGTCGGCCGGCCTGACCGCAGCCACCGCTACCCCTTGCGTGCGCGGACGAGCTCGGTGAGCTTGGGCACGATCGTGTGCAGGTCACCGACGACGCCGAGGTCGGCGAAGTCGAAGATCGGCGCGTTCGGGTCCTTGTTGACCGCGATGATCACCCCGGAGCCCTGCATCCCGACCTTGTGCTGGATGGCGCCGGAGATGCCGAGGGCGACGTAGAGCCTCGGCGACACGGTCTTCCCGGTCTGCCCGACCTGCGTGGAGTACGGGTACCACCCGGCGTCGACCACGGCGCGGGTGGCGGCGACGGCGCCGCCGAGCGCCTCGGCCAGCCCCTCGCAGAGCTGGAAGCCCTCGGGCGCGCCGAGCCCGCGACCGCCGGCGACGATCGTGTCGGCGTCCTCGATCGACGGCCCGGTGGCGGCCTCCTGCAGCTGCTCCACGAGCTCGGCCTGCGTGGAGAAGTCCTGGAACTCGGCGGTGACCGTCTCCACCGTGGCGGTGCCGCCGCTCTCCACGGGGTCGAAGGTCCCGGAGCGCACGAGCGCGAGGCGCGGCGTGCTGGTCCAGCCCGCGTCGACGAGCACCGTGTCGCCGAGCGCGGGTCGCTTCGCGACGAGCGCGTCGCCGTCCACGGCGAGGTCGACGACGTCCCAGTTGAGGCCCGCGTCGAGCCGCGCCGCGAGGCCGGCGGCCACGTCGGCGGCGAGCACGGACGACGCGAAGAGCACGTTGTCGGCGCCGGCGTGCCGCACGACCGCCTCCAGCGCGTCCACGCGCGGCTGCGGCAGCGGTGCCGCGAGGGCCGGGTCGTCCACGGCGTACACGGTGGACGCCCCGAACGCGCCCGCGGACGCGGCGACGTCCGCAGCCCCCCCGCCGAGCACGACCCCGGCGGCCTCGCCCAGCGCCGCGGCCTTGCCGAGCACGCCCAGCGACCCCTTGGTGATCGCGCCGTCGGCGTGCTCGAGGAAGACGAGGCTCTTCATCAGATCAGCCGCTTCTCGACGAGGTACTCGACGATCTGCTCGGCGGCGGTGCCGTCGTCCTCGATCCGCACCTGGCCGCTCTTGGCGGGCGGCGGCGACAGCGCGAGCACGGTCGTGCGCGAGCCGGCCTCGCCCGCGGCCGACGCGTCGGCGCCGACGTCGGCGAGGCTCACGGTCTCCTGCGGCTTCGACTTCGCGCCCATGATCCCCTTGAGGCTGGGGTAGCGCGGCTCGTTGATCGCGTCGGAGACGGCGACCACCGCCGGCAGCGGGGCGCGGATCACGTCGTAGCCGAACTCGGTCTGACGCTTGCCGGTGACCGCCGTGCCGTCGACGGTCAGCTCTGCCACCTGGGAGACGACGGGACGGCGCAGCCGCTCGGCCACGGCCGACCAGAGCACCGCTCCGTCGGCATCTCCCGACTGCTGGCCGAAGAAGACGAGGTCGGCCTGCTCGCGCTCCAGCGCCTTCGCGAGCACGTGCGAGGTCGCCACCAGGTCCGAGCCGGCGGCCGCGTCGTCGGACACGAGCACGGCCCGGTCCGCGCCCATGGCGAGCGCCTTGCGCAGCGACTCCATCGCCTTTGCCGGCCCGAGACAGAGCAGCGTCACCTCGCCGCCCTGCGCCTCCTTCACGCGCAGCGCCTCCTCCACCGCGTTCAGGTCGGTCGTGTTGAGCGCGCCTTCCCCGCTGCGGTCGAGGCGGTTGGTGCCCGGGTCGATCCGCTTGACCGCGGTCGCGTCGGGCACCTGCTTCACGCACACGACGATCTTCACGGGCTGGACTCTAACGACGCCGCGGACCGCGACGGCGCACTTCCGGCGCCGTCCGGGCGCTGCGCGAGGCGTCGTGCTGCTACCGTCGTCGCTCGAGCGCGAACCGGAGCAATGATCGGCCACCGGACGACAGCCCGAGGAGCACTCCTCCTCATCGCCTGCACCGCAGCCGTCGCGGCCGCGGCAGCCGCCACCGGGGCGGGCGCCGCCAAGGTCCCGCAGATCGTGTTCCCGCTGCTCTCCGACGTGCCGGTGCACGACAACTACGGCGATCCGCGCGTGAACGGCAGCCACGCCGGCATCGACATCGAGGGCGCATCGCGCCGAACGCCCGTGCTGGCGGCGGAGGCCGGCCGCATCCGCTGGCACACGACGTCGTCGCGCGCCGGCTGCATGCTCTACCTCTACGGGGCGTCGGGCACGACCTACCTCTACATCCACCTGAACAACGACCGGACGCTCCGCAACGACAACTCCGGGAAGTGCGACCTCGGCACCGCGTACACCGTCAAGGACGGCGCGAAGGTGACGGCGGGCGAGATGATCGGGCTGAACGGCGACTCGGGCGACGCCGACGGCAACCCGCACCTCCACTTCGAGGCTCACCCGAACGACGGCGCCGACGTGAACCCGCTGCCGTACCTGAAGAAGGCCGTCCGGCTGCTGTTCCCCGGGCGGCTCGGGACGCGGTTCTCGCTCGGGCTCCGCGGCACGCCGGTCGCCGCGGTGGCCGACCGGCTGACGGTCGACGTGACCTCGGTTCGCTGGTGGCCGGGGGGGCGCTGGACGCCGCTCGCGCGCACGGTCTCGCTCGCCGTCGACCCGGCCGTGGCCGCCGACGCGCGCCTCGGCGAGCTCGTCTCCGCGCAGGCGCGGGCCGCGCAGAGCCGCACGGCCGCCGCGGGCACGATGACCGTGTTCACGGCGCCGGCGAAGGTCACCGAGGACGCGCTGCGTGGCGACGCGGGCGCACTCACGGCCGCACGGCTGACCACGTCCGACGGGACGGTGGTCTCGCTCGATCCGGACAGCGTCGAGCAGCCGGCCGAGGACGAGGGCAGCGTCTTCTGGGCACCGCCGGACTGGTTGCCGGACGGCGGCCGGCCGTTCTGAGTCGCGACCGCCGGAGCACCAACGCGTCCGACTGAAGTCGGACGCGGCTTCGCGCGCGCCGCCCTACGCCGCCGCGAGCGCGCCGCGGAGGAAGTCGACGATGTCGCCGGTGGTCGCGCCCGGGCCGAAGACCTCGGACACGCCCTGTTGCTTGAGCTCGGCCGCGTCGTCGTCGGGGATCGTGCCGCCGACGACGACCAGCACGTCGCCGGAGCCCGACTCCCCGAGCAGCCGGACGATGCGGGGGACGAGGGTCATGTGCGCGCCGGAGAGGATGGAGATGCCGATCGCGTCGGCGTCCTCCTGGATCGCCGTCTCCACGATCTGCTCCGGCGTCTGGTGCAACCCGGTATAGATCACCTCCATGCCCGCGTCCCGGAGCGCCCGCGCGATGATCTTCGCGCCCCGGTCGTGCCCGTCGAGGCCGGGCTTGGCGATCACGACGCGTAGCTTCCGATCCACGAAGGCAGTATAGGAGGGTGCGTCTCACGGTCATCGGCAGCTCGCCGGCGTGGCCCGACCCGGGGAGCGCGCAGTCCGGGTACCTCCTCGAGCACGAGGAGGGGCGCCTGCTCCTCGACTGCGGACCGGGCGTGCTGGCGCGGCTGCGCGAGCGCGAGCCGTGGCCGACGGTCGACGCGATCGCGATCACCCACTTCCACCTCGACCACTGGGGCGACCTCGTGCCGTGGGTCTGGGGGAGCATGTACCTGTTCGGCTCCGCCCAGCGGTTGCCGCACCTCTTCGTGCACTCGGGCGGGCGTGCGATCCTCGAGGACTTCGGCGAGCGCTTCGGGTTCGCGGACATGTTCGACCGCGTGTTCACGGTCCACGAGTACGACGGCCCCTTCGTGGCGGCGGGCTTCACGGTCGAGCCGCACCGGCTGCCGCACTACTCGCTCGAGACCTACGGCTTCCGCGTCTCGGGCAACGGCGCCACGCTCGCCTACTCGGGCGACTCGGGGCCGTCCGACGCGCTCGTCGCTCTCGCCCGCAACGCCGACCTCTTCCTCTGCGAGGCGACCCTCGTCGCCCCGTCGGCCGACGGGACGCTGCGCGGCCACCTCTCCGCCGAGGAGGCCGTCGAGGCGTTCCGGGCCTCGGGTGCCCGCCGGCTGCTGCTCACGCACCGGCCCGTCGAGCTGGCGCTCCCGCCGGGCCTCGAGCAGGTCGCCGACGGCGACACCTTCGACCTCGGCTGAGCCGGTCAGAAGACCGGCTGCTCGCGCCAGGTGCCCCAGGCGTCGCGGAGCGTGTCGCAGACCTCGCCGAGGGTGACGTAGTCGCGGGCGGCGTC